>LJOT01000095.1 GCA_001672075.1 Anabaena sp. CRKS33 | reverse complement strand
GTGTTATCGGCACGTCAGCGTCAAGAACAAGATATTGATCAAGATGATCAGGAGTTAATTATGAAATTATCCCAAATGTATCAACAACAATTAGAAGAACTGAGAAAACAAGGACTCCAGGAAGGAAGACAAGAAGGACTCCAGGAAGGAAGACAAGAAGGACAACAGGAAGGACTTAGGACGGGTGTAGAAAGGGAAAGACGCGCTATCATTGAGAGTATTCTGCAAGTGCGTTTTGGTGAAGTTGATGCCGAATTGACAAGAATTATTAACCCGCTGATGGCCATGAGTAGAGAAGAATTTACTCCTTTACTTCTACAATCATCTCGTGAGGAGTTATTAGGGAGATTTTCGGCACAATAAGCTGTTACGCAGCTAGATCCAATAATCCTGATATTGTTATTTCTTGTTATTTCTTGTAGTGCGGGCATACTATGGCTAACGCCACGCTACGCGAACGGCAAACTCAGTACAAGTCTTGCCCGCAAGAATTATACAAATTAAATGCAGTACAGCTTAAGAATTTCAAAGTCCCCCACACTTGGGGGATTTAGGGGGCTAAATAATCATAAAACGAAGACAGATAGAACTTGTGTGTACACTGTAAAGGTGTTCACAATTACTGCTATTATAATACTTGAGGTGTTAGATCAAGAATGCGGTAAACCAGGGGTAAGAAAATGACGGAGAATCAAGAACCACTGCGGATTTTACAGGGAAAAAAAGGAACATACGAAATTATCCGACCGATAGGAAGAGGGGGTTTTGGATATACTTTTCTCGCGGAGGATTTGACTGCGGTAGTAGAGAAACGCTATTGTGTTGTTAAGCAATTACGAATGGATGTTTATCATGATCCTAAAACCATTGCAGGGATCAAAAGATCCTTTAAAAGGGAGGCTAGAGTTTTGCAAAATTTAGGACAAAGAAGTGGTAATATTCCTTCCTTAGATGATTATTTTTCCATAACTGTAACTGACCCTGTACTGCATATTCCACAAGAGTTTAATTTTCTGGTTCAACAATATATTGAAGGAGAGGATCTTGGTGAAGAACTAAAACAACAAGGACTTTTTTCAGAAACAAAAGTTCTGGATTTATTAAAAAATATTTTACCAGTTTTAAAATTTATTCATAATAATAATGTTATTCATCGGGATATTAAACCCAGTAATATTATACGTTCTACAGAAGAAGAGAACAAGTTTTATTTAATAGATTTTGGAGCAGTAAAACAAGTAATTAAAGGTGATATTGACACTAAAGAAACATCTATTGTCTTTGGAGATGGTAATTATGCTCCTCCAGAACAAAGATCCCGTGAAGAAGTTAATGCTTCCAGTGATTTATATGCTTTGGCTGCTACTTGTGTGCGATTATTGACAGGTGAATTTTACATACATTCCCGCGGTGTCAATAATCTTTGGAATTGGGAAAAATATCCACATATTAGTGAACCTTTAGGTAAGATATTGCGTAAGATGCTCCAAGAAGAATCTTATTATAGATACCAGTCAGCAACGGAAGTCATAGAAGCTTTGGATAAAATGAAGTCTTCTACAAATACAAAAATCGATCCTAGTGATGATAGTGATGATATGAAAGGAGTTATCAAGCCTCGGACAAGGGAAGTCATAGAAGCTACTGATAAGCCTTCTAAAGGTAAAAAAATCAATTCTAAAGATGATACAAAAGTTATCAATCCTAATCCATTCCTTAATTTTATTAAAAAATTAGGTAATAATCCTAGTTCTAGAACACAATCTATACCTGTTACATTTCAAAATTTAGAAGCGTTATTAGAAGCAGGAAAATGGCGAGATGCAGATTTAGAAACGTGGAAATTGATGCTAAAGTTAACTAAACGAGAACAGGAAAGATGGTTAAGAATTGAAGATGTGAAAAATTTTCCCAGACAGGAATTGCGGAAAATGGATCAGTTATGGGTAAAATATAGCAATGGTAAATTTGGCTTTTCTGTACAAAAGCAAATTTGGCTGGAGTTGGGTGGTAAGTTAGATGGAGAACCTGACTGGGATACTTATAAAAAGTTAGGCGATCGCGTTGGTTGGAGACAAAATGGAAAGTGGTTCAAACTTTATGATAGTTACATCTTTAGTACAAATGGACCATCAGGACAACTGCCCGCCTTGTGGGTGTGGGGGGATGCTGTGGATGTGGTTATGGTGTGTATAATGTGCTTGTGCGGGTTAGACTATTTTTTTGGCTTCGTGCTTGCGCTATGTGTGTGGTTTGTGGGGTTGGAGGTTGCTTTAGTTTGGGCAGTGAGTGTTGTAGTTTTGATGTTGGTGTGGTTTTTGTGGTGGGTTGTTGGTGGTTTAGTAGGTTTTGCGTGTGGGTGGGGTGGTTTGGTTGGTTTTGGTGGGCTGGGTAGGGGTTTTGGGTGTTTGTGGTTGAGGTTTGGTGGTGGTGGGCGGAGTGTTTTTTCTTTTCTCTTCTCTAGACTATAACCCATAAGCGTTACACAAGATTATAAGTATTTCTTATCAAGAAGTAAAGAACCGATTTATTAGGCTTTGGGGATTTCATTACCTGTTAGTACGAAACCCAACATCGTCGGGTTACGCTGTCGCTGAACCCGACCTACAAAAAATAGATAAAGCTGAATGGTTGGGTTGAAGCATGAAACCCAACATGAACGTCGGGTTACGCTGTCGCTTAACCCGACCTACTTGTACTCATTAACGGCGAATTTTTTTGGCTATACCAGGCCAATTTTGATCAGCTTTTTGAATATTTCCAGGAATGTCTTTTTCCCAGCGTTTTTGAGTGTCCAAATTAACATTTAAGTACAGCTTACCGTTGACAATTTTCCAGGCATTAGGGTCAATAGGTGCAGTATATCCTCTACTGACAGCCCAAGCACAAAATCCTCCATATTGGGGAGCGTATTTTTCAGGATTTTTAATAAATAGGTTGCGGTTTTCGGCTGTGGAAAATCGCCAATTTACATTCTGCCATTTATAGGTGAAATTATCATTACCTGGGGTTGCTTTTCCTTGTTGAAAATAGGCTACAGCATCAAAACCTTTTAAAACAAAAGAGTCTTGGATATTAAACACCTTACCAGCCAGCTTTAAAGGGGTATTAACCGGGGTATTTTGCCCTTGAATAGCATTTGAATCAAAATTACCATTGGCAGCGGGTTTAAGGCTGGAATTTAGGGTTGCGTTGGTAGAATCAGCACTACAACCTGAAGCTAATCCTACTATGAATATTGAGGATGTGATGAAAGCGAGAAAGTTCTGGTGATTCATAAAAATGTTTATTTGTTTTAAGACAATATCAGGTTCTTACCCCACCCTAACCCTCCCCTGGCAAAGGGGAGGGAACTAATTTTTCCGGTTTCTCCCCTTTACAAGGGGAACTAAGGGGGGTAAATTCCGGTTTCCTCAAGAGGAAATTTTTTGCACAGATGTTAAATGGAATGATGGAAAAGTGGCTAGAATAAATCCCTAAGAAATTCTTGGCCATTTACCAATCCATTCTCCACCGCGAAAACGCCACCGGGGAAATAATAACCGCATAACTACCCAAGCAGATAAATAAACGGCTAACCAAACTAACCCATAATGTTGAATAAATCTGATTAAATCAAATTCACTTTTAGGAATATGAGGTAAACCGATATTGGCAATTATTAAAGCCAGAAATACCCCTTCTATAACTCCTGCATAAAGTTGAAATATTCCGGGCCAGTCATGGTCCCAGAGATATTTTTGCAGAAAATCATACAAGACATCCCAAGCAATGCCAAATAAACCCACATAAAACACAACCCAAAAGTAAACTAAGTTGGAAGCAATGCCTAAATATCCCCCATAAAAAAGCAGAGAAACTAACATTCCCACTGTTGCTAACAAAAAAATTCGTGTTTGCCAGCGTCCGAATAAAGTTGGAGTCATAATGATCTTATTATCCTATAGCGGTATGCACTTGAATGAGATACAGAATTTACCTAAAAAACTATACACCAAAGGACTTTCAACTCTGTTCCCTGTTCCCTGTTCCCTGTTCCCTGTTCCCTGTTCCCTGTTCCCTGCTATATAATATGTGTACATTAAGGCTTTTGATTCAATGCCCATTTTAGCCATTGCCAAAGGGAATAAATTCCCTGAATATAGCGGACTCCTGGAGCTTTTACAGCCGCCAAAGCTTCCATAGAACGATGGGCAGCATATTGTAGTCCTAAAAATGTGTCTACGGGGGCGTAGGGACCACCTAAGGTGATAATTCCTGCCCCATATATGCGAGAACGACCATTTCGCAGTTTTTTGATTTCAAAGTTGTTTTCTACATGAAAACGTCCTTCTGGGTTAAAATCTAGGTCGTAATGCAGTATTAAGTCTTTTAAAAATGGACTTTCTAAAGGATCGGAAATTAACCCTGTGCAGTCAATAACAAAATCAGCAGTTAGGGTTTTTTGACCTCTGCTAGTGACTACATGAGTAACAACTTGACCTTGGGAATTACGTTCTAGTTTGGTGACTAAACCATAAAGAATTTCATACCATTTCTGAGCTATTCCTTGACGAACAATGTCGCGCCATTTTTTGCGACTAGCTGTGGTTGTTCCCCCCCAAGCCTGTAATAATTCCCGTCGTCTTAACGGGTCAGCGGCTTCTAACATTGTCCGCATATCACCGCCCCAAGTTCCTTTTGGCCAGTTAAAAGGTTGAAATTCCCAATCATTTTCTACGTAGCGTTTAGCTGGCTTAAATTCTTGACCTTTGCGGGGGTCTCGGTTTAAATGAATTACCTTAATATCTTGGCGTTTTCGGGCTTCATATAGCCTTTCTAATATTTGTGAGGCTACAATTCCCGACCCCCTAAGAACAATAGTACCGCCTTTTCTTTCTAATTGTTTGTAAATATGATCATGGGGTTCATAACCTTGAACTACAGTTCTCGTATTTGCTGGTTCGGAATATTCTTGACGATATTTTTCCAGGTCTGGTAGTAGTTTGATTGCGGGATAACCTGTGCAGAGATGGACATATTTAGCTAATAAAAATTGGTGATTTCCGTCTTCTTGGTTGGAAGTGGAATAGGCAATACAATAACGCCCATCTTCTGTTTGTCGTAGACTGCGAATACTGCCATATTCTAACATTTTACCCCAACTAATGCGATCGCTCTCCCGGTCCATGGAGTCAAATACATCTTGTCCACGGGGGGTGTAGGTATCTGCATAAACAGGTTCAGCAAAAACTTGCCACAAAAATCCTAAAGCTGCACCAACTTGTCCAGAAAAAAAGGATCTCCAAGCATCTCTTAAAGCATATCCTGGCCACCCCCAAATATTATCAGGACAGGAATCTGAACCAGAACGAATCCGTTTAAGTCGGGGAATTTGACAATTTTTCAGTAGGCTTTCATAGCGTTTATAAGGTTTGTCTTGAACACTCAAAACTTTAATATTTTCGGGTTTAACTCCCGCAATTCTCAACATATCCACCCAAACAAAACTGCCCATTCCTCCCCCGCAGGCCACATATTCTGTTTCTCTGACTAAAATACCACTGCGACGAATAGCTTCTAGGGAAACCTTTTCTGCATTCCAAAAGTTGAAATTATAAGGAAAACCGACAGGTTGGCTAGGTACAGCGTTAGGATTTTGTTGTTCTAAAGCATCCGTATAAGGGTTAAAAATGATGGAAGATTGAGAATCTGGTGACTTCCGCACCCTAGATGCGGGAATAATCTGCGATTGGGGGTTAAAAATTGTGGAATTATTTTCCAGTACAACGGTAGCATTTTCATCTTGAGATGAAATAAGGATAACGGTAATGTTATGATTACCTATTCTCAGTCTCTCCCCACTGTTTAAAGTCCGACGTTGTTTAAGTAGCTTTTCACCGTTAACTTGAGTGCCATTGGTGCTTTTGTCTTCTATATAAAGCTGATTGTTTTCTAAGGTAATTTGAGCATGAAACTTAGAAATTTGCTTATGAGTGTCTAATAAAACTACAGGAGACACCGTTTCACCATTGATAACATCAGGAAGTTGATTTAGCTCTCTGCCGATAGCTACTGGCAGGTTAAAAACCTGTTCTTCCTGCTCCTGTGTCAGTTTATTTTCGGAAATCAGTTTGATTTGCATGGTTTTGATGCCCCCATTTACATCTTGAGATAATATTGATAATATTAATACATCAATATTTTGCTCCATTTCCATAGAGTTACTGAAAAACTTTAAAATAATTTTATTTTTGATAATTTTATTTTTTATTTGCTATTTCAGAGGTTAATCGCTACATATCCACCTATCAAGGTGCGGTAAACTAACAAAAGCAGTTTTTCACCTCAGAACAATGACAGCAAATAGTCCCACGATTTTGGCTTTAGACTTTGATGGAGTAGTTTGCGATGGACTAATTGAATATTTTGAGGTAGCATGGCGTACCTACTGTCAAATTTGGTCGCCGGTTGATGACACACTACCAGATGATTTAGCTTTGAGATTCTATCGCTTACGTCCTGTAATTGAAACCGGTTGGGAAATGCCTGTTTTAATTAAAGCTTTAATTGCAGGTTTTTCTGATGCTCAAATCCTGCAATCATGGACAACTATTACCGCCGAAATTTTAGCAGCAAATAACTTAGAAGCAAAAGCAGTTTCTACACAATTAGATAATTTGCGAGATGAATGGATTGAGCAAGATTTAGATGGTTGGTTAAGTCTACATAGATTTTATCCTGGTGTCATTGAAAGACTGAAAATAACTCTTGAGACTCAAGTTCAGTTATATATTGTCACTACTAAAGAAGGGCGATTTGTCAAGCAATTGTTACAACAAGAAGGAGTTAATTTACCATCAGAAAATATTTTTGGTAAAGAGGTAAAACGCCCAAAATATGCAACTTTACGGGAATTAATCAAGAAAGCAAATACCCAAACTGTTAATTTATGGTTTGTTGAAGATAGACTAAAAACTTTACAATTAGTGCAACAACAATCCGACTTAAATCATGTAAAACTTTTCTTGGCAGATTGGGGTTATAATACTCAATTAGAACGGGAAACTGGCAAAAATGATCCCCGTATTCAAGTAATATCACTTTCTGATTTTACTTACGATTTTGCAACCTGGTTGTAATTTCACCAACATCTAGGGGATGCTGAAAAAGTCTTTCCGTTGAGGCAGGGAACAGGGAACAGGGAACAGGGAACAGGGAACAGGGAACAGGGAACAGGTGACAGGGAACAGGGAATAGGGAACAGGTGACAGGTGACAGGTGACAGGTGACAGGGAACAGGGAACAGGGAATAGGGAACTCTTAACTGGGAATAGGGAACTCTTAACTGGGAACAGTTTCAGCTATCTGTTATCCCCAAATTTTTGGATTTCTTAGCTCCAAAATGCACAGTTTTTCAGGTCTAACCTTTAAAAATCTTGCACTTTGTTTCCTATTGTTCAGCCCCAAACCTTTGATTTATCTGGGTTTTGCCTTTATTCGGCAAGCCCTATCTAGCTCCCCGAATTCTTTGACAAATCTGGGAGCTTATTAATAAGATCAATTACCTCTTGATAATTACTGATTCTTTTTTGTTTTTGAAATAAGTTCGCTGCTGTATTTAAATCGCTAATTGCTCCGGGTTTATCACCTAAAGCATTGCGAGTAATACCTCGATTTTGGTAAGCTTCAGGAAAGTTAGGATTTAGCTTTAAGGCTTGGTTAAAATCTCTAATAGCTCCTGGGAAATCTCCCAAATCATGACGAGTAAATCCCCGATGATTATAAACACCGGCATAATTAGGATTTAGGTTGATTGCTTGATTATAATCTAAAATTGCTCCTTTTAAATCTCCCAATTTATAGCGAGATATTCCTCGTTTATAGTAAACTTCAGCAAAATCAGGACGTAACTTTAAAGCTTGATTATATTCTGCAATTGCTCCTTTGATATCTCCTGATGTATGGCGGTTAATTCCCCTATGGAAATAGATGATAGCCTCTTTTTTATCAGCTTGTGCTAACAGTGATGATTTGATTCTAGCATCGGAAATATTTGCCAAATTCTTAGCACTCACTTTTGGAGTATATAAGATAATTCCGAATAGAAGAATTGTCATTGTTAATTTCCATTTTTTCATGACACCATTTTTCCAGTTATTAGCATATAGTTGTTAATTATATAGTATTTACATCTATTCGCACAACTACAAACACTATGCTTGATTTAACAAAAATATCGGGACAAATGCAAGGTTTCAGTCAACATTTGACTTCAGAAGTGGCCGCGAGTCATCAGCGGTTAGAATTAGCACAACAATTTTTTAAACAGGCTGTAGAGTGTCAACAGGAGTTAGTTGAACGTCAGGAAAAATGGCACAATCGGATTCTCTTTGCTAATGCTACACCGATTGAACCCTTAGAAACCTGCATTACTATTCCTGTTCCCCCGAAAATTCATACTGTCATTTCTACTGATGGTTCGCAAATTGCCCCTAATCATCATGAAATTGCGTATTGTTACTTACTCAATATCGGCAGAGTAGTTTTACACTATGGTCAAAATCTTCACCCCCTTCTCGATAGTTTACCGGAGGTATTTTATCGCCCCGAAGATTTATATATCTCCCGTCAATGGGGAATTAGAACGGAAGAATGGATGGGTTATCGGCGTACTGCTTCAGAGGCTACGGTATTAGCTGAACTGGCCTGTAGTGTGAAAACAGCAGCACCAACTTTAGCCATGGTTGATGGTTCGTTAATATACTGGTTTTTAGATCAGTTACCGATGGATGCCCGCGATCGCATTTTACCACCCATTTTAGAAGCTTGGCAAAAACTTCAACAAGCCCAAATCCCCCTCCTGGGTTATCTTAGCGCCTCTCGCAGCACTGAGTCCACTAACTTTTTACGGTTTTTGGCTTGTCCCTATCCTGTACCCGATTGTATCACCTATTGCCCCAACCAACTAGAATATGTACCTTGTAAAAAATTTGATACTTTGCGCGATACAACGATCATGACTAGCCAACTCCAACCTGGACAAAGAGGACCATTATGGCGCAGTAATGCCCGAATTTTAGAATTGTATGACGAGCAAATTATTTATTTTTGTTACGTCCATGTCGGTACAGAAATCGCTCGGATTGAAGTCCCTGCTTGGGTTGTCGCCAATAAAACTATATTTGATCAAGCACTAGGGCTAATGTTGGCACAGGTAAAAAAAGGATGCGGTTATCCTGTGGCTATTGCGGAAGCCCATAATCAGGCTGTAGTCAGGGGTGGTGATAGAACCCGTTTTTTTGCCCTTTTAGAACGACAAATGATTAAAGCCGGGATTAAAAATGTCGGAATTTCCAACAAAGAAGCAAGAAAACGCGGCAGTATTGCTTAAAATTATTTTAACACCGTTTTAATTGGGCTAATAAAACCACAATTTCATCGATGGCTGTTCTCACAATTTTACTAGGTTGTTCAGATTGATTCACCATAATACTAAAAACTAAAGGCTCATAATTAGCTGAATTTACATATCCAGAAAGAGCAGAAACTCCTGTCATTGAACCGGTTTTTCCTTGCACAATTCCCATAGCATCAGTATTAATCAACCGATTTTTTAGGCTACCTTTGACACCTGCAATAGGCAAGGAAGCCCGAAAAATTTCTCTTTCAGGTGATTCATCAATTGCTTGTAAAAGTTGTACTAAAGCCGCTGGAGTCGTTAAATTCTTGCGCGATAAACCAGAACCATCTACAATTACATAACTTTCTGATTCAACTCCTAATTGAGTTAGATTTTCTTTCATAACTTGTAATCCGATATCAGCCGTATTTTGATTGATTTCTCTTGGTTTTTTGATAGCTAAACTTCTGAGTAAAGCTTCAGCATACAAATTATTACTATTTACATTGGTCTCTATTAATAATTCAGACAAAGGTGGAGATTCTACTGCGGCTATTTCTTGGCCATTTTTATTCAAACTACTAATTGCAGTTTCTTTAACGGTAATTCCTGCTGTGATTAAATTATGACGAAATTGTTTTAAAAAATTGCTAATTGGATCAAATACAGCTATAGCAGTAATTTCTGGTTGGGAATTTACCGCTAATTGTCCTTTTATCCTCAAAATCTGTCCTTTTAAATCGCGGTTAATTTCTACAAAACCGGGTTTATCTGCTTGGGTAGTAATGGTGTTATTCTCAATTTTCCACTGATATGCTTCTGTAGGTTCAGTCCATTTTATTTGTAATGGTTGTCCGATATTTTGGGGTAAAAAACTTAATCCAGAAGCGTTCTCATTTAATATTAAACTATTCACAGGAGCGCCATAATCAGCCTGTATATCTTCCCATTCCCAACTGGAATGAACTACTTCACCTTGAAAATAACTATCATCAGCAATTAACTGATTAATTTCTCTAATTCCCTGTTGATAAAGTTGTTTTGCCAATAATCTTAATTGAGGGTTTTTAAAACTCGGATCTCCCCTACCCACTACACGCAAAATACCATTACCATCATCATAAATAGAGGTACGAATCCGAAAATCTGAACCTAATTTCTGTAATGCTACAGCAGTGGTAAATAGCTTAATATTAGAAGCAGGAATAAAATATTTCTGGCTATCTTGACTATAAAGAATCTTATTTGATGATAATGTTTTAACTAAAATTCCCCAACGTCCTCGACTAAATTGAGGCCGATTAATAATAGTATTAATTGTTGATGATAATTGAGCAGGACAAAGGGATTTGCTAGTAGTAACTTCTGGAACTACTGTTTGTGCTTCAGCTAGTTTCTGAAAAGTACCAATTTGGATACTAAAAAATAGAAATATCAAGCTAAAAAAGTATTTTTTTAACATATTACCAAGTATTTTGTCTGGCTAGATTTTTAAACTTTGTAAATTGAGGATCAAATAATAGTTTGATTGTTCCTGTTGGTCCATTTCGATGTTTAGCTATGATCACTTCTGCAATTCCTCTATCTGGAGTATCTGGTGAATAATATTCATCACGGTATAACATCATTACTATATCCGCATCTTGTTCGATCGATCCCGATTCTCTTAAATCAGATAACATTGGCCGTTTATTAGTTCTTGCTTCCACCCCCCGACTTAACTGTGATAAAGCAAGAACCGGTACAGATAATTCCCTCGCTAAACCTTTTAAAGAACGGGTAATTCTTGATAATTCTTGCACACGATTATCACCTGCTCCTTCCATTAATTGCAAGTAATCAATGACTATTAATCCTAAATTTCCATTTTGTTCTGCTTGCAGTCTTCGGGCTTGACTGCGTATTTGTGTAACTGTAATATTTGCCGTATCATCAATAAACATTGGCGTTTCTGAAAGCTTATCAATAGCACGGCTTAACGGTTCCCATTGAGTTTGACTAATGCGACCACTTCTTAAATAACTGCTTTCAATTCCCGCTTCACTAGCTAATAGTCTTTGTACTAGTTGTTCCTTGGACATTTCTAAACTAAAAACAGCCACCGGTAGTTTATAACCAGCAGCAATATTATGAGCGAGGTTAAGACAAAAGGCGGTATTGTGAACACAAATATCATTAGCGACAAAATTATGTGTTTCGGGAATTGTTAAATCATAAACTTGTTTGTTACCAACTGATTCAATGGAAATGATTTCATCCCAATATACATCACTATTTGCTAATTGCTGAAGTGGTAATTTGTCTAATGCAGTGGCTAAAATCCATAATCTTTCTCTTGTTAATGCCCGTTTACCGACATGAATATTGGTATAGCTTTTAATCCCAGATCGTTTTGCTAAACTACTCCAAGTTTCGCTACCTTTAGCTGCTGCTAATTGTTCCCAAATTTCTACAGGTATTAAGTCACGATTGGTTTGATATCTTTTTTGAGATATTGCTGCTGTAACTTTTGCTAATGCTGCTTCTTTGCCAAAAATGCCAATTTCTGCAATGAAGTTTTTGATAGATATGGTATCAGTAATATCTAATTGCCATGCTGGTATACGGGTATTATTATATTTCACAGACCGCTTTTTCAAAGCAGCAATAATACCAAATCTTAACAACAGATGTTGAATTTGTCTTGCTAGTCTTTCGCTGACTGTACAATATCCTAATTGTGATTGACCACTATTAAGCACAGTAGCCCAACCATCAGTGGCAAAAAGACGATTTAAAAATAATGATAATTGTGATTTTTCTAATTTAAAGACAATGTTTGGGATAGTTTTATTATGAGCATCTTTATCCCATAAATCTAATTTTTCTAACCAAATTGTCACTGATAAACCACCAAATTCAGTTACTGCTTCAGAAAAATCTGTTTGCAATAATGGGTTGCTGTTTGTAAATCTAGGAGTGCTATTAGTTAAACCACCATCACCAATTAAATAACCTAATAATTTGACTTCACACTCGCGGATAGTTTCTGTTCCAAACACATCTATTTTGCGAGGGATGGCAATCTTATTTCCTACTTGTAAGTTTTCTAATCTTTGCCAACTTTTAATAGTTAAAAATGGGTGAGTAATTGTGGTTTCAATTGCCCGTCCTAAGCGAGTTGTGATGCGAAAAACTGGTTTAATTCCATCATCTACAAATGCAGATGGTTGGGTAAAGGTAAATTTCCAATCATCATTTAATGTTAATAATGAACCTTGCCGTTGCTGATATAATTCTTCAATTGTGGCAATTTGTCCATCTGCTAAGACGATTTCTGAATCATAACTGAGACATTTCCCCATTGACGGCCTCCCAGCTACGATAATTAAATCGGAACGCTGAAAACCGCTAGTCATAGCATCTAAATCATAAAAACCACAGGGTATTCCTGGTAAGGCAATACCTTGATGACGAGTTTCAATATCTTGGAAGGTATTAATTAATGTATCACCAATATGAACTAATCCTGATTGGGGTTTTTCTTGGGTGACATTAAAAACTTTTTGTTCGGCTTGATCCAGAACAATTGGTAATTCTGTTTCTGTTTCATAACCCAGATGTACAATTTCATTACCTGCTTTAATTAATTGTCGTCGCAGGTATTTTTCCATGACTAACCCTGCTAAAGCATCAATATTTACCGCTGAAACTGTGCGGTCTACTAATGTGGCTAATTTATTTCTCCCTCCAATTCTTGTTAGTTGATCGTTGTCTGTTAACCAACTGGTGATAGAAAGCAAATCTGTGGGTTTTTGTTGGGTATGAAGACGCAAAGCGGCCTGATAGATTATTGTATGGGCGCTAATATAAAAGGCTTCCGGGACTAAGCGATCGCTCACTCGACCAATTGCTTCGGGATCTAGTAAAATACCCCCTAGAATCGCCTCCTCTGCTTCGATATTTTGTGGTGGTAGACGATTACTACTATCACCAAAACTCAGTTCTTCAGCCATTAGGTTTATTGGATTTTTATAGTTTGTATTTATACTTGAACTATACCAAAAACTGTAAGTCAGCAAATTTTAGATTTTAAATTTTGGATTAAAGATTGAAAATTCATGCTTAGTCTGAATCTGAGTCCACCAAATTTATGCGGGTATAAATCTAAAATCCAAAATTGACAAGCCCCCGAATTACTGGAGTCTATCTAAAATCTAAAATCTAAAATCTAAAATCTAAAATTGAAATCTCTTAGTTAGAGACGACTTCAATGTTAATTTCTGCTGTCACTTCAGAATAGAGTTTAATTTCCGCTTTATAAGTACCCAATTGGCTAATATCAGGAATGGTAATACCACGACGATCTATTTCTAGATTAGCCGCTTTTAAAATAGCATCTGCTACATCTTGGGTAGTAACAGTACCGAAAATAGCCTCATTTTCACCAACTTGCTTGGCAATTTTTAAGTTACCAACTTTTTCTAAAGCTGCTTTTTGTTCAGTTGCTTGTTGTTTGAGTTCTAATTGTCTTTGGCGTTCTTTTTCCCGTTTGCGTTCTACTTGTTTGAGAATGCCCGGTGTCGCCCGATCTGCTAAACTCTGGGGAATCAGATAGTTACGAGCATAACCGGGAGCTACTTCTACTAAGTCGCCGATTTTCCCTAGTTTACTGACATCTTTGGTTAAAACCAATTGCACACGTTTCGCCATTGTTTTTCGCTTTTCTTTGTAAAGTCTTAGTTATTTGGATGTCATCAATGTGGCTGACAAGATTGTAGCTTGATCCTCAGCGACTTTGAACATACCCACAGCCTTGACATTGTAGCGAAATTTGGGGAGCGATCGCAATACTAAATCCCATAAATATTAAAAATTAAAAGGGAACAGGGAACAGGGAACAGGTAACAGGTGACAGGTGACAGGTAACAGGTGATAGGTGATAGGTGATAGGTGACAGGTGACAGGTGACAGGTGACAGGTGACAGGGAACAGGGAACAGGGAACAGGGAACAGGGAACAGGTGACAGGTGACAGGGAACAGGTGATAGGTGATAGGTAACAGGTGATAGGTGATAGGTGATAGGTGACAGGGAACAGGGAACAGGTGACAGGTGATAGGTGATAGGTAACAGGTGACAGGTGACAGGTGACAGGGAACAGGTGATAGGTGATAGGTAACAGGTGACAGGTGACAGTTTTAACTGTCTGGATATCCTCAATTTTCCAAATCTGAC
>LJOT01000383.1 GCA_001672075.1 Anabaena sp. CRKS33 | reverse complement strand
TTCGACGGGTACCCGTTCAGCGTGCGGATCGGCTGGGCGGCAGGCTGCGTCAGCGCGGCATCCCAGAACACCGCCACCGGGTTGGTGATCGGGTTCAGGTTCGCCGTGCCGATCCAGACGTAGCCGTTCTCCAGGGGCTGGCCGTCCGTGTCAGTGAAGATCGGGAAGGGTGGGGATACGCTGAGGGCGGGCATGCGGGCTCCTGGGGGCGGTGTTATTGTGCGGGTTCGGGTTGTTCGGTCTGATCTGGGGCCATCGTGGCGGTAAGTGCTCCGCGAGCGGGTTGTGTCTTGGACACTTCAGACAATCCGTTGACGATGCGCATGAGTTTCTTGCGTTCGATGGGCGGTAGCCCATCAAGCAATTCCAGCATCGACTTGTTGGACAAGGTGGCCTGTCGAATGATGTCAAGGGTCTTCTCGTTGACGCGCTTCTCGACATCCCGCAGCGCCAGATTGGCAGTAGTGACTATCGGGTTGAACCAGTTGGGAAGGCGACGGCGCCAACTGTTGGCGTCAATCAACCGAGCCAGTTCCTCGCGCCCACCTTTGGCAGCGTTGGCGACGACACCCTGCCGCTCAACGTAAGACGCTACCTTGTTCAACGTGGGCATCTCCTTCGACATCTCCTTGAAGATGTCGAAGTTGCCCGTACCGAAGACGGCCTCAACAGCGGTGGGGTTGTTGCCCCGGATGAGTTTAACGTACTCATCAGGGGAGTCGCGGAACATGCGAAACGCCTCGGCTGCCATCTGGCGCTTCTCAAGGTCTTTCGCACCCTTTGAGAAAGTGTCCAGATACTGCTTCCATTCAGTGCCGCCAGCGCGAACGATGGCATTGTCGATCTCGGGCCGCACGACAGAAAGCACGTCTGCTGCGACCTTCTTGCTCACCTTGGGGTCGCGGCCCGCCATGAGGGTGTCGATGATCTCGTTGACGCCTTCTTTGCGGATGGTGTAGAGATCACGAACGTCAACGATGCCACCGTTCAGCGCGGCAGCAGAGCGAAGTTGTGCATCCAGTTGACCCAGCGCCTGCTGGTGGATCTTGCTCATGCGCTTGCCCGGAGCAGTCATTGACGCTCGAATCGCGTCCGTCACGTTGTCAATGCTCAGCGGGCGCAGGCCGTAGTCCTCCAAACTGCCCATCTGCCGCTCAAGGAAATCACGCTCGGCGCGACGCTGACGTGCAATGTCAGCAAACGCTTCACCAGCCTGCCGCTGCTCATCAGACGACGCCAGCAAGCGATTTCTCAGGAAACGATTGGTGGGGTCTTCTGCGCCGACAACGAGTTGGTCTGGTTTGCGCAACGGTCCTTCGGCTTGCTGTGCAAGTGTTCGAAGCCTAGCCGCCTCGGCCGAGGGTACGACCATTGATTGCCCGGTGAGTGGTTCACCAGTCACGGTGCCGCTCACCAACCCACCCTGTTGCGGGGCTGGCACCGGCGCAGGTTGACCTTCGCGCAGCGCCGACACCATCGACTGCTGACGCTGCGCGATCTGCGGCTGCAGGCGCTGCATCGTCTGTGCGGCCTGATTGGCAGCAGCCATCTCGGCCTCACGCATGGGGCGCGTCAGGTCGTTCAGCACCCGGCGCGACTCATCGATGGCATTGCGGATCTCAGTCTCATTGCCGCCGCGCGCCAATCGCGCCAGTTCAGCCAGTCGGTCTTCACTCTGCCGACGCAGGATCACATCCGTCTCATCAAGCGATGTACCGAGTTCGTTCAGCGACTGCCACGCCTTGCGGTCGATGTTGGCGGTAGCCTGGGCCGGCAGATCACCCGGATCAGCGCCGCGCAGGGCTGCGCGGATCGCGTCAATCTCTTTGCCGGCTGCGGCCCGGGCGATCTTGGTGGCCTGTCGTCCCTTGACATCAAGGGCACGGGTAGCCGATGTGCCGAACTTCTGCAGCGCAGCGGAGACGATAGGCGCAGCCACGCGGCCAGCAGTCTCATACGCGGCACCTGTCACCACATCCCGCGCACCACCGAGCAGCGCCTCGCCGGCCGTAGCGGGGGCCTGACGCGTGCCGATCACCTGCTCCAGTACGTCAAGACCACCCTTGGCCAGTCCGTAGCCGAGACCAGCGCCACCAACTGCACCCGCTGGCCCGAGCGGTGTCCCCACAACCGCGCCACCGACCGCACCGAGCGCCTCGACGGTGGGGCGCACGAAGGAGATCGCCCGCTGTGCCAATGGCACCTGTGCCGCACCGGGGGGTGTGACGGGTTGCATGACACCGCCGTACTGTGCAGCAAGCGCAGCCAGATCGACGGACGACGCGGGCTGCGCGGGCGAAACAGAGCCACCGAACCGCTTTATCAGATCGTCAATCGTTGCCATTGTCGTCAGAGCCCAGCGGCTCTCCTGAACTGATCGGCAGCAGACTGGTTCGGAAAAGACACCGTTCTACCATCAGGCAGCGTTACTGACACATCTCCGCCACCAGCGGGCGCAGGTGCGGGAGGGCGTGCGCCGGTAGGCGCTATTTTTCCGGTTTGAGAGCGTGTGCTGTAGTTACCACCACTGGCGACAAACTTCTCAAGGTTTTCCAGAATGGCTCTGTTGCTTTGAATTGAACGTGACGGGTCAGTAAGCGCGTCAAGCCATGTCTTGAACTCAACGTTGGAGTTCAATTCACCAGTGGTCTTACCTGTTGCATTTTTGACAGCGGTGAATAACAAATTACGCGAACTCTGGATAGTGTCGCGTTCCGTTTGCTCCTTGGTACCACCCATGCGCCCCGCCACTTGGCCCGCACCCGTAGTCGCAAGCCAATTCCAGGCATTGGACATGAAATTGCGGTTTTCGCTTGGAATACCACGCAACTCATCAAGTCTGTCGTAAGAATACTGAAGAGTATCAAGAATGGTTTGCAACTGCGCGTTACCCTCTGTCTTTTTCCGTTCGGCAGCGGCAAGTGGTGCGGCTTTACCCGACATACCAATAACACCGGGCGACCCAACCCCACCACCCTGATAACGACGGGCGTCGATGGTCAACATTCGGTTCGGTTCGGTCGGGTCTTGAATCTGCGTGATGGTCGGCGCAGGAGGCTCACGTGGCTCACGCGGAGCCCTGCCCGCTGCAGCAATACGAG
>LJOT01000382.1 GCA_001672075.1 Anabaena sp. CRKS33 | reverse complement strand
GTAAAGCAATATTTTCACCTTTTTCTAAAAAGTTAGCATACCATAGTTTACATTTTTGAGCTTTTATAGATGTTGATTTAGGGTTGGTAATAATTCCTAAAACTCCTGAATCAGGGATAATTAATCTTGGCATTATGGCAATGGTGAAAATAAGGAAAGATTAGAAAAATGATCTTGTTCTAAAGATTAAGATAAATACTCTAAAGTTTCTGTTTGTTCTTGTTCATCTCCTTCTTCTTCCCACGTTTTTAATAATTCAAGTGCTTTTTTGTTGTTGCTTTTTGTTGGCTCTAATTCTCTTTTCCTCTCAATTATTGTTTCCAATTGTTTGATATAATCGAGGATTTTTTGATAAGATGCGGCATCATCTTGTACTACTAATTCAGCTTTACCGTTAACTGTTAAAATCAGAGGATTTCCGGTTTCTTTCATCTGATTAATGAGTTCGTTGGTGTTACGTTTGAAGGTTGAGAGGGATTGAATATCTTGATTGAGATTAATCATAGTTGGTGACTCTGCACTAAATTTAGATTTAATTTAATGTTAGCATAAAATTAAAAAATAAAAAAGCGATACCTTCAGTAAGTTACCGCTAACGCTCTTCAAACTTCCTTAAAAAGCGATCGCACTTCATTCTACCTACATCAAAAAGCGATTGTGATTCAAGGGTGTTAGTTTAAGTTAGGTTATAAACGCAACTCCCCTCAACCTCCAAACTATCAAAACCCTGATTTTTCACAAAAAGCATGATCGCACGTCTAAATTTCCTGAAAGAGCAATTGATTACCCAAATAAATCTTGAGGTCTTCCATAAACTTGTTCTAATTGTTTCATATATGTATTTAATTTTCTCAAAACATAATCAGCAAGATTTCCAGGTGTATCGTCAAGTGTATAACAAAATTCTAAACAAATAATTTTATTGCTTGTTTCAACTGTTATATCAGGTTTAATTCTTAAATGTGGATGATATTTTTCACATCTAAATTGAAAGTTTAATTCAGATAATACTTCTTCAAGTGCTAAACAAATAGCTTTATTGAATGGTTGATCACCTATTTTTCCTGATTTAGATTCAGATATATCTTTATTGATTTTTTCAAACGCTTTTCTTGAGCTATTTAATGCTTTTTCCACTGTACCACTTTTCCTTTTCCCTGTAGGATTCTGACTACCTGATAATTGTAAATATAAAGGAGTTCTTTTAAGTGTATCATTTGCTAACTTTTTGCCAAACCAATGTTCAGGTACATTGTATTTGTCTATATCTTTAAAATCTTCTTTTGAAATTGGAATTTCCGCATCATTAGCATAAGCAACAATACAACTAATTAAGGCATTTGTTGGTAAATACATAATTTTTGTAGTTAACATACGGGTATTTAAAGCTAGTGTTAAACGTTGAGGAGACCAATCAGTTTTTCTTTGCGTATGTTCATTTATATAAGGTTGTAAAGGGTTATATTCAGCATTCCACATTTCATTGATGTTTTCAGGAATTTGTTTAGCAAAACGTGCTACGACATTTTCAGCTTCTGGATAAGGAAATATAAACCAAACTTCTGTTGGTTTAGGAATAGAACTTTCAATTTTTTTAATATAATTAGTTCTTTCTTCCCAAATATGTTTAATATCAATTAAATATTCTCTAATTAATTGTTGATTTTGAGGTTTCTCTTGATATTTATTTTTTAACTTCTCAAAATCACTATCATTTAATTGAAATTCATGACAAATTTTTCCATTATTAAAAAATTCAATTGTTTTTTTAGCGATCTTCGGATATTCATCAATTGGTGGTCCGGTAAAATTAATAAAAGGAATTTTACGATAAAACATTGTACTGGCATAATTTCTAGCCCAATCCTGCATATTTTCTAAATCTTTATAAACTGTTACAGGCCAAATAATTAATATTGGATGAATGCGGAGTAAACCATTTATATCTCTAAAAAAAGCAATAGCATCATCTCTATCTGTTTCTTTTAAAAATTCTAAATGCTCAATAACAATACATAATTTATCACCACTTTTGGTATTTTCAAGAAAAAAACTACTAACTTTTGCTTTAATTTGATTAATTAATTCATCAAACTTTGATATATTATTATCTTCTTGCTCTAATTCATTAGCTTTAATTGATACTACTTCTTTGATGGGAATATATGTTTGAAATTTCAATGAACTAACAAATGTTGATTTACCAACCCCAGAAACACCATACAAAAACAATAAAAAACCACTATTTCTCATATTTGCTAAAACTTGTATGATTTGACCTTCAAATTTAGTAACTGGAACAATTAGATCAGGAAGCCTAGATTTTTTATCACTAATTTCTCGAATTTCTTCTAAAATGTCTTCATACGTAAATGGCAAGAATAAATCTAAGGTTTCTTTATCATTGTTTTGCAAGTTTGAAATTATTGATTGATCATATTCTAAATTATCTTCTGTTGAAAATTCAGATTGAGATATATTATTATTTCTTTTTTCATTAGCTGAATTTTGCTCACACATATCAGGTTTTGATGACTGTTTTTGAGATTCAGAAAACAAGTCATTAGAAAATAAGCTTAATTGATCAGGATTATCTGATTTTTTTCTTTTAGGCATATTGTCCCTACTAAATATGAAATTAACAAAGAATTTATCTTAACGTAAGTCTAGTCAAGACCCACCCCAATAAATTATACTACTAAACCAAAACCTGTTCAATCTTAGGCATCATATTCACAGAAATCATCCATACCAAATCCTCAAAACCTGTAATTTTACGAAAGTTGAAATAACGCTATAAATAGCAAAAGGATTAATTTTCTCACTGTTTATAAATTTACTCAAGCCACAGCAAACTCAGTAAACTTCCTAGTTTCAGGATCATGAAAAGCCAAAACAATATCCTCTTTGGGTACACCTTCCCTTAATAACTCAGTTGCTATTCCTTCCTCAGTCCAATCTTCCTCAATGTAAATCTTTTCATTTTTAATGCGAACATAAATATGAGTATTATTAACTCTTTTTTTGTTAACCCAATCAATACTACGCCAAAAATAATGATGATTATTGTCATCAAAAATTAAACAATTTTCCGGGTGAAA
>LJOT01000381.1 GCA_001672075.1 Anabaena sp. CRKS33 | reverse complement strand
TCACGTAAAAATTAACTCTCCAGAGGGAGGGATGAAAACCCAAAGTTTTATTAAATGTGAAGACGTTAGATCAATCTCTGTGGAACGTCTGGATAAGTGCTGGGGAAATGTGTCTTCAGGGACACTAGCAGAAGTGGAAGACAGGCTGAAAATTTTGATGGGATTGTAGTTTATTGCTGACTATTTAAAACAAAATTGCGATCGCTCTCCTCTAGTTTATCTCATGGGAATCCCTTGACTCGCTGAAGATATCGCTCGCAAATCAAAAAGGTAGAAGTCAAGAAAGAATAAACCACGAAGACACGAAGGATACGAAGAGAAGAGAGTTTAAGAGGTATTTTGCGTAATTTATAATAATTTAACTTTACAATGAGAGTGATCGCACTCCTCTAGTTTATCTCATGCGATCGCCTGATCATCCTACATGAACCATAAAGATCGCTTCCCTTGTCGCAAACATCGCACTCATACAAAGAAAAAAGGTGGGTTAATAAAAAAAATGTAACTCTACAAGAGGGGCGATCGCACTATTGGGTGTTAAATTTTTATGGTTGTTTTATGTTTACAACCTTAGTGCGGAAAACAATAAGTATTTCACTTTTAACTTTGTCTTGATTTGTTACAGAAGCATGACAAAGATGCTCATGACCATTTGGTCCACTTATGTAAATAGAACGTCCTTTCTTCCTTACCCAATAATTGCTGCCATCTTCTCCTTCAGCAATAAACCACAATTCTTTTTTTACCATTTAGCACCTTTTTGTTTTTTGCCTAACTACTTATTATACAGAAAATTTCCGTACTATAATTGAGCGTTCTTATCAATATAAAGTGGACTGCGATCATTATGGTTTCGCAACCACTCGTAATAACCATCAATTACCCGTCCGCCAAGGTTCAATACATACTCTACTCCAAACAACGCAACAACAATGTAGAACTCAAAAGTATTAGTAACTAAAATGTCGTACTCATGCAGCACCTCAAATGTTTCACCTTGTTTGGTAAAGAGAAAATCAGGTGGATAGATTGAACGACAAGAATATGGCCAAACTTGTCCAGGTGTACCAATTCGCACGTATGAACGCAGTTCATCTAATTCTGGTTTATCTACAATTTCATCTAAACCACCTTCAACTTCAATAAAGCGAGATGCTAATGATTCAAGTCCAACTTTTGCTATGAACCGTGAAATAGCGTAATCATTGGGTGGAGAAGCAACAGGAATTATAAGCGTTCCATTTTTCTGCTCTGTTACAGATTGAATCCACCGCGATTCATCTTTACTTGAAGCTGTACTTATACTAATTCCATCTTTATCTGGTTGCTTTATTAACTCAATCAATGTACGGGACTGAAGATGAACACCACTAATTGTTGGAATTTTATTTCTTTTGCTTGCAACAGACATCTTAAAACGTTGTTCCTTGAAATAAGGCGAATCTAGTAAAGGCTTTTCTACTTTCCGTGCAATATAATTATTACATCTATCACATACAACTCCGGGTGGTAGTGTATATTCTGTATTACCCAATGATTCAGGAATGATGTGTTCTCTTGAAGTGGATGAAGACGAATGACACTTACAGAAAATACAGCGCATAAATATTGTCCAGCCAAAAACTTAAGAGGAGGTATAGTAAAAACATCAGATAAATTGAAAAAAAAGTCAATCAGTCCTAACCAGCTAAAGCAGGAATATTTAGGGGTACAAGAGCTTTATGCAGTACACTAGGTTTTGCACTTAAATACACCTCACGGCAATTACTCTCGTTATATCCAACCACAACCGCGCCGATAGTTGTACCAATTTCTGGATACATTTCTGGACTCATCCCCCCTTCATCTAAAAAGTCAGGGATTTTGATCAACCCCTTAACTAAAGACTCATCAATATTGACAAAAACGCCAAAGGGTGTGTGAAATTCTACTTTTCCCAGAACAAACTGACCTAGCTTATACTTAGATTTAATATTTTCCCAACTTGTCCTATCCATAACAAGAATTATATTATTTTAAGCGATTACGCCATTTTTTAGGATCTTGAGAACAGTGAAACACCGCGTATATAGTTGTTACATTTTCCAAGTATTCGTAGAAAATAGCATAAGGAAACCTACGAACTAAAGCACGTCTGTAAGTTTCATGAGCAAATTCATACATTTCAGGATTTTTGGCAATAAATTGGATGCAAGCATCAACACAACGCAGAAACTCATCACCCAATCCGATTTCTTGCCCCTGATACCAGTCATAAGCATCAGCAATGTCTTGTTCTGCTTGTGCTAAAGTAATGAGACTCTTAACCATTGCTGCGATTACGGATTCTTGCTTTTACTGATTCCCAAGAACTAGCTAAACTGGGATCTTGTAAATGGAGAGCTTTTCTTTGAGCAAGTTCTTCTTTTTGCCAGTCTAATACAGGAAGATTAGCTGATTTCGTAGCAATATCATCCCATAAATCTTCCAGAAGTTGTAGCTTTTCTGACAACCCTAGTTCAAAAATCGGTGCAAAGTCTACTTTCATAATCAACCAAACGATCAAAATTATTGCTCTATTATTACACACAACACAGATTTTCAGAACGCGACTTAAAAGGATTAATAATCTTTAAACTGAAATCCCAGTCTTCATCCCGCAAATCCTTAAATCCTGGATATCCTGATTCTGACAATCCCCCCATTCTCACATACAACGGACAAATTGAGAAAAAAGTCAATTAGTCTGAATTTTTAGTTACAGTTAGATCACAAATAAATCGTGAGGGGTGATACTATGCGTGTTTTGCTAGTTTATCCAATATTTCCAAGCACCTTTTGGTCCTATGAGAAAATTCTGGCACTAGTTGACAGAAAAGTTTTGTTACCACCTTTGGGTTTGGTAACAGTAGCGGCAATTTTGCCCCAAGAATGGCAATTCAAACTTGTAGATCGTAACATCCGCGCCGCCACTGAGGAAGAGTGGGCATGGGCAGATATGGTGATTTTTTCTGCCATGATTGTTCAAAAACAAGACTTATTGGCACAAATTCGAGAAGCTAAAAAACGCGGTAAGTTGGTAGCTTTGGGTGGTCCCTATCCTACCTCCACACCCCATGAAGTG
>LJOT01000094.1 GCA_001672075.1 Anabaena sp. CRKS33 | reverse complement strand
GTTATAGAAATGCTGTTAAAACTTACCGCAATGCTGAAAATAAGGAGCAAAAACGGGAAATGAAAAAATTGATTGCTGATATTAAGGGTAATTTTAAAATAACATTACAAGGAAGTGATCCAAATAAGACTAAGTTAAGAAGGTTAGAGGGTGAGGTTGAGAATTTAGAGGGTCAAATTTTTTTGATTCCAGAAACTAAAGCTGAGAGAAAAAAACGGGAGCAAAAAATCGCTAAGTTGAATAATGAAATTGATAAATTAAAGGTTGAGATTGAGGATATAGAAAATGGTAGAATGTATGAAAATGCTTTGGAATGGCGCTTTGAGTTTCCTGAAGTGTTAAATAATGATGGTGTTTTTATTGGTTTTAATGTGGTTATGGGAAATCCTCCTTATGGGTTATTTCCTTCCAAATCAGAATTAGTCTTATTCATTAATAAATATAATTATCTAGGAATAAATAATTCCCTAAAAGACAGCTATTTTACATTCTGCTTATTAGGTTTAAAGGAGATTTTAAAAACTCATGGATACCTATGTTATATAATACCTAATACTTGGAAATTAATTGATATAGCACAGCAGTTTAGACAGACTTTAATGAGTGAGTTTTATTTTTTAAGTATAGATGAATTTAAGACAAAAATTTTTGATGACGCGACGGTAGACTGTGATATTATCTTGATTCAAAAAAATAAATTAGCAGAATATAATGTGAACATAAAACTGAGAAATAGAAATATAATTGAGCGTGTCAATATTCTATCAAAAAATACTTTATTAGAACAGCGATTTTTTAATTTTTCACTTCATAAGCAGCAAATATTGTTATTAAATAAAATTCAATCATGCTCCTTTTTAGTAAAAGATTACTTTCAAATAAAAAATGGTGTTAAACTTTATGAAGTTGGTAAAGGTTATCCACCACAGACGAAAAAAATATTAGATGAAAAACCTTATACTGCTGAAACTAAATTAAATGATAATTTTCAGCCATTAATAGGTGGACGTTATTTTCATAAATATGTGATTTTATGGAATGAAAATTTCTGGATAAGCTATGGTCAATGGCTCGCAGCACCGAGAGAAGAATCAATATTTCAAGCCCAAGAAAAACTAATTTTCAGACAGACGAGTGATCAAATAATTGGAACTTTAATTTCTTCTGGATTTATCATACGGAATAACGTTCATATTATTCTGAAAAAAGATGAAAAGTCTGATATTTTTGATCTTAAATATTTGCTAAGTATCTTAAACTCAAAATTAGTTGATTTTGTTTACACTAGTATCAATCCAGAAAGGGGAGAAGCTTTAGCAGAGGTCAAAGCATTTCATTTAGGAATATTACCCTTTTATCCACTTTCAAGAAAAGATCAAGTTCCTTTTATTAAAAAAGTTGATCAAATTATCACCGCTAAAAGATCAGATCCAAAAGCAGATACAACCGCATTAGAAACAGAAATAGATCAATTAGTTTATCAACTTTATGAATTAACACCAGAGGAAATTCAAATCATAGAAGGGTAAATACCACAAATTCCAGATCCCCGACTTCTTTTTGATCTTGTCAATCAATGATAAATTAATCTCAGAAGTCGGGGACAGTTGATATTACTTAAGTAAAGATGTTACAGACTAGACAGGACATCTTTCGCAGCCGCTAAAGTCTGTTCAATATCTTCTTTAGTGTGTGCTAATGAAGTGAAACCAGCTTCAAATTGAGACGGTGCTAGGTAAATACCATGTTCTAACATTCCGCGATGAAAACGACCAAACTTCGCTGTATCAGCCTTTTTAGCGTCTTCATAGTTATGTACTGGTCCAGAGGTGAAAAACAACCCAAACATCGCGCTAATATGACCACCACAAGCAGCATGGCCTGTATCAGCGCAGATTTTTAACAATCCATCAGCTAACTGTTTAGTAAGCTGTTCTAAGTATTGATAAGTACCCGGTTTGCTGAGTAATTCTAGGGTTTTAATCCCCGCTGTCATAGCCAAAGGATTACCGGAAAGAGTCCCTGCTTGATACACTGGACCTGCGGGAGCAATCATAGACATGATTTCGCTGCGACCACCATAAGCGCCCACTGGTAAACCGCCACCAATAACTTTACCTAAAGTAGTTAAGTCAGGAGTAATACCAAATTTTGCCTGAGCGCCACCGTAAGCAATCCGAAAGCCTGTCATGACTTCATCGAATACTAATAATGCACCATATTCATGAGTAAGTTCCCTGAGTCCTTCTAAGAACCCAGCATCAGGGGTAATAAAACCGGCGTTACCAACTATGGGTTCAAGAATGATACCGGCGATTTCCCCAGGGTTTTGTTCAAATAGGGCTTTTACCGCGTCTAAATCATTGAAAGGGGCGGTTAAAGTGCTGGCTGTGGTAGCTTTAGGTACTCCAGGTGAGTCGGGTAAACCCAGAGTAGCGACTCCAGAACCGGCTTTGACCAAGAACATATCAGCGTGTCCGTGATAGCAGCCTTCAAACTTGATCACTTTTTCTCTGTTAGTGAAGGCTCGCATGAGCCGTAATACAGCCATACAAGCTTCTGTACCAGAGTTGACAAATCTGACCATTTCCACGCTAGGAACAGCGTCAATGACCATTTCCGCTAAAATGTTTTCTAGGACGCAGGGAGCGCCAAAACTAGTCCCTTTGTCTAAGGCTGTGTGTAGTGCGGAAATGACTTCTGGGTGAGCATGACCACAAATGGCTGGTCCCCAAGTACCAACATAGTCAATGTATTTGTTACCGTCTACATCCCAAATATATGCGCCATTAACACGATCAAATACTATTGGTTGTCCACCTACGGATTTAAACGCACGCACGGGAGAACTAACCCCCCCGGGCATAAGTTTTTGAGCAGCAGCAAAGATTTCTTGTGATTTTGTGGTTTTAATTGAGGTATTTACCAAGGTTTCCTCCCTAAACTGGGGAAATAAATAATTTATGCTCTATCTTAGGATAGGTCGAAAAGTTACTCAGAATTTCTATGATCTAGAATTAACCGAAAATGCTATGTTAGGTCAAAGATTATTCTAAATTAACTGGTATGTCCTCTCCCCAACTGTTATTACTCTCATCTGCTATCCCTGTGGACAAAATTCGCTATGATGACAAGGGTTTAGTTCCGGCTATTATCCAAGATTATCTAGATGGTACGGTGCTAATGATGGCTTGGATGAATCAAGAATCTTTACAAAAGACTTTAGAAACGGGGGAAACTTGGTTTTGGAGTCGTTCCCGTCAGGAATTTTGGCACAAAGGCGCGACTTCTGGCCATATTCAGAAGGTGCAAAGTATTCGTTATGATTGTGATAGTGATGCTCTTTTGGTGGTTGTGGAGCAATTGGGTGATGTTGCTTGTCATACGGGGGAGCGTAGTTGTTTTCACCAGGTTGGTGGGACGGTGACACCACCACCAGGGGACAGTTTATCACAATTGTTTGCTGTTATCTGCGATCGCCGGGACAATCCTAATGAAACTTCTTATACCTGTAAATTATTGGCAGGTGGTGATAATAAGATCTTGAAAAAGATTGGTGAGGAAAGCGCGGAGGTGGTTATGGCTTGTAAAGATGATGATAGTGATGCGATCGCTGGTGAAGTCGCTGATTTATTTTATCATACTCTGGTGGCTTTGGCATATCATCAAGTTGATTTAAGAAATGTGTATCGTAAATTACATGATAGGCGAAAGTAATTGCATAGGGAAGAGGCAAGAGATAAGACTGTTAAGACCGTAATATGGGGTAAAATAGCAATTGCTGGGACTTAATAACGGAAATAGGTAAGAATGGGACGTATTTTTATTTCTGCTGCCCATGGTGGCATAGAATCCGGTAAAAATGATCCTGGAGCGATTGCTGGTGGGACGACGGAAGCAAAGGAAATGATTCTCTTGCGGGATTTGGTGGTGACAGAACTCCGCAGCCGTAATTTAGAGGTTTTAGCCGTTCCTGATGATTTAAGTGCTGCTAAAACCATAGTTTGGATTAATGCCCGCGCTAATGTCAAGGATGTGGCGCTAGAAATTCAAGCTAATGCTGCTAGTAGTCCCTCTGTCCGGGGAGCTAGTGTATTCTATATTGCCAAAAATCAGCAACGTCAACAAAATGCGGAACTGTTATTGAAGAGACTTTTAGGCCGTGTTCCCCAATTACCCAATCGTGGAGTTAAACCAGATACAGATAGCGGCTTAGGTAAATTACAGTTTTGTCGTCAAACTACGATCCCAGCTTTATTACTACAGGTTGGTTTTTTAAGTAGTCCTGAGGATCGCGCTTTGTTACAAAATCGTCGTCGTGACTTTGCTGTGGGAATTGCTGAGGGATTGGCTGCTTGGAATCAGGTCAATGACCCTAAACAAGCAACTCCTCAAACTGATTATACTAATATAGATATCAATATTAATGGACAAAATTACTCGGAACAAGGATTATTAATTAATGGTAATTCTTATATTCCCATTGATTTAGTAGATCGTTTACGGGTTGATCTTTCAAATGTCCCTAATTTGCGCCGGATTACCTATCGTCAAATAGTTTATATCAAAGCAATTGAACTGCGAGAGTCTAATGTTTCTGTTGATTGGGATAGTGCTAAATGTGTTGTGAAATTACGCTCAATTTCATCCATTTGTCTAGCACAAATTAATCAAATTATCTCCAATGGTAATACATCAGAATTACAGCTACAACTTTTTCTCAAAAACAATAATCAAAACGCTCTGATCCAGTTCCCCGATCTTCCTAAACTATATCGAGAAGAAGCAAATATTGAGGGAGTAAATCACGATATTGCTTTTTGTCAAATGTGTTTAGAAACTGGATTTTTACGCTTTGGTACTGATATTAAACCCCAGCAAAATAACTTTGCTGGTTTAGGTGCAGCTAGTGGTGAGTCCCAAGGAGCATCATTTCCTAGTGCGAGGATTGGTGTCAGAGCGCATATTCAACACTTAAAAGCTTATGCTAGTTTAGAACCTTTGGTACAGAAACAAGTAGATCCCAGATTTCGCTTTGTTACCAGGGGTGTTGCTCCCTCAATTAATCAATTATCAGGACGTTGGTCTGCAGATTTGAATTATGGAACTAAAATTACATCCATTATCCGTAGACTCTATGAATCAGCAAATATTTTGTAACATTAGTCATTAGTAACCTATCTTATAAGTAGGTGAATGGAAAACAACCTTCCCTGTCCCCTCTTCTCTGTTCCCTGTTCCCTGTTCCCTCTAATTAAGCGTTATAGTGATATTAGTAATTATTAGGAACAAAATTTGTGTTTCCCCTCTATGATGAAAATCCGACCCGAATTACCCCATATTTTACCTATGGGTTAATAGGAATGAATGTTGTAGTATTTCTCCATGAAGTAAGTTTATCAAATACGCAACTAGAACAGTTTTTCCAATTGTATGCTGTCGTACCTCAACAATTAACTACTAACTGGAGTGGTGAATGGACAACCTTATTTACTTCTCAATTTTTACATGGAGGTTGGTGGCACTTAATATCAAATATGGTCTATCTTTGGGTTTTTGGTAATAATATTGAAGACCGTTTAGGACATTTAAAATATCTATTTTTTTATTTAACTTGTGGTGCATTGGCAGCTTTATGTCAATGGTTTATTGGTATCAACTCTATTATTCCTTCCTTAGGAGCAAGTGGAGCTATTTCTGGTGTTTTAGGTGCATATTTAATCTGGTTTCCTAGCGCCAGAATTACCACTTTAATCTTTTTAGGTTTTTTTATCACTACAATTAATGTTCCCGCATTGGTAATTATTGGGATTTTCTTTATCCAAAATCTTATTTCTGGTTTTGCTAGTCTGCAAACAGCAGCTAACATGAGTGTAGAAACCGGGGGAGTTGCTTATTGGGCGCACCTTGGTGGTTTTATTGTGGGCATGATTTTTGCTTTTTGGCATAGGGAATAGTCTAAATTCATACATATCTGGGCGGTTAGAAACCGCGTCTACACAGGCTAAACCCACCTACGTGGGTTTGAAAACCTTAATTTTGTGTTAGTCCACGCAGGTGGACTTTGTTTGTGTAGTAGCGATTTATAATCGCCGAAAACTTTTAAAACATCCTCTTACTCTTCGGGTCTTTGCGTGAGACAAATTCATGTTTTCTACTCCCGAATAGCACTACTAACCAAAATTACCGTACTATTAACACCTGAAGCTATTGCTTCAGGAATATTACCTTGAATTGCTTGTTGTAATAATCCCTCACGGGAAGCGCCTAAAATCACAATATCAAAATCTTCAGCTTTGACTAACTCAATGACTCCAGCTGCCACAGAGTTAGCTTGTAAAGATGCGGCAACAACGGTACTATGTAAATTGCGGTGACGCATTAATTGAGCGGTGGATTCTTCTAAAACCGTCATATCTGGTGCAAGTTCTCCAGGTTTGACTACTTGAGTCAAACGAATTTCTGTTTTATTTCCCAATGTGACTAAAGATGGTAATAATTTAATAGCTATGGGTGCATTCGGACCCCCGGCCATGGGAACTAACCACCGTTTTAATTGTTGGAGAGAATGAAAATTACTACCTAATTTTACCAAAACAACATCACAATTAGCTTGACGAATAATGGTATCTACCACATTACCAAAAATCCGTCCTGGGGTAGATGTATTTCCTTTCCAACCCATGAAAATTAAATCTATATGTCTTTCCTTGGTAGTTTCTAAAATTGCTTGGGCAACATCATGGGCGACACGAATTTGGGTATGAATGGGAATATGCTGTTTTTTGGCTAAACTTTCTGCTTGTCGGAGTAAGCGACGACTTTTTGTAGTGTTTACCGGGGTTTCTGCTGGGGAAATGTGACGAGATACCAAAATGATTTGTAAACATTCTATTTCATAATGGCGATCGCGGGCAATAGCTACAGCCATTTCTAATAAAGCGGAGGCCGTTTCTGGGTTAGCAATGGTGACTAATAATCTACCTCTACCAATACTAGGGGATCTTGTTTGGTAAACTAAATAAGAAGGTTCTACTATAGGACTTCTCACCCCATTTTCCCCATTTAAATGTTCTGCTTCTGCACGAATAATATCAGCACGGGTAATAATTCCAATTAATTTTTTTCCATCTACCACAGGTAAACGACTAATTTTATATCTATCTAATAAATAGAGAACATGACTGAGACTATTTATGGGTGTGACTGTCACGGGTTGAGGTGTCATAATCTCTTTTAAAAGAGTTTCGTTTGGTAAGAGATGATTACGGATTTTCTGTAAATCTGTTTGGGAAACTAATCCTACTAATTTATTATTTTCTACCACAGGAAAGCCACGATGATGGGAAAGAGAAAAAGCTTTAATCACCTCATCTCCTCTCATATCTGCTTCTAAGGTTTCCACTATCCGCTGCATGACATCCTGGGCTGTTAATTGTGTTAATATACCTTCATTTACATTATCTTTCTTAATAACAATGCCATTTAATTTTAACAGTTTATCATAAAGTGAACCAGGAAAAACTTTATCAGAAATTAAATAAGAGGTGACAGATACCACCATTAAAGGTAATACTAAATTAAAATCTGTGGTCATTTCAAAAACAATGACAATTGCAGTTATGGGAACTTTGGAAACAGCACTAAAAAATCCCCCCATTCCTGCTAATGCGTAGGTGGTAGGTGAACCAATTCCAAATATTTGCAATTCCCAGACACCAATAATATGACCTAAACAAGAACCTAAAATTAAACTAGGGGCAAATATTCCTCCCGGCGCACCTGAACCAAAGGCAATTAATGTTAAGATAAATTGGGCGATAAAGGCAATTGCAGCTACGCTAATATTCGCTTCACCAGTAATCATAAACTCTCGCAAACCTGTATTATCTCGAAAATGTTCAGGAAGTAAAGCAATAATTAAACCAGAAGCCAAACCAGCTAAAGCCACTCGTAAAGGTAAACTAATATGTAAACGGCGATAAATTTGAATACTAAAAATTAATCCCCTACTAAATAAAGCCGCTAATAAACCGATGAAAATTCCCAAAATTAATAAAATAGGAATTTCTAATAGGGAAAAAGTGCTAGAATGGTCAATTAGTTTTAAGTCTAATTGCAAACTACCGCCACCCAACCACCGGGAAATCACACCTCCAATAAAGGAAGCAATAATAGCCGTTCCTAAAGTTAAACCAGATAAATCCTGTAATAACTCTTCAATAATAAATAATACCCCTGCTAAAGGTGCATTAAAAGCCGCCGCTAACCCCGCCCCAGCACCCGCTGCTATCATTTGTCTCCGGTGGTCTGGGGAGGTGGGAACTAAACGACTCATTCCCGCTGCTAAACCTGCACCCACTTGGACTGTAGGACCTTGTCTTCCCAAGGTTAAGCCTGAACCCAAGGAAATCATGGCGCTAATTAATTTGACAAAAGCTACTCTCCATGATAATGTAATTGGTACATTGGCTAAAGCTGCTTTAACTTGGGGAATACCGCTACCAGCAGCCTCTGGTGCTAACCGTTGCACTAACCAACCGGAGAGAAAACCCAAACTAATACCAATAATTGGTAGAGTGATCAATGGTGGTAATAGGTGAGTTGTATGTACCCTCCATGTTCCCAACCACCCTGAACCCTGTTTGAGTAATACCGCAGATAAAGCAGACACTATCCCAATTATAGAAGCTTCTGCGATCGCTAAACCCTTTCTAGGTTGCCAAAAGTTCCGAAAATACTGCGTTAGCAATGCCAGGGAAATCATAGATTTTAAGTTTAAATTTTAATTAACGCTTCCTTGAATTTTATGGCTAACGCCACGCTTCGCTATCAGCCTTATCAAAATAGATTTGTGGCTTTTCAATTAAAGCTAAATCTATCACTTGGGCTAATTTTTTGGGGATATTGCTATTACGTTGGAGAATAGGTACAGGATCATTTTCTAACACATCTATAAAAGGATCTTTTGTAAGGGGAAAATATCCTGTTAACATATTATACAAACAAGCTGGACTCGCCCAAACATCTACATCAGGTTGAGATTCTTTAAATTTAAGCACTTGTTGACGAGGAATAAAACCCGGTGTTCCTCCGATCATTTTTGTGAAAGTTTGTCCAGTTAAACCAGCTAAGATGAGGGCGCTAAGATGTACCTTATATGATTGGAAATTGCTGTAAAAATACTCTTGACAAGTTTCCAAGTTTCGGTTATCGTTTAAGTATAGTAGGAATCTGTGCGCCCATATATATAGGGCTTTGTTTTCCCAAGAATATTTTTGTCAGAATCAGGATAACCAGGATTTGAGGATTTACAGGATGTTATTGGATGATTTTTGGTGGGGAGTTGCTGATTTTTCAGGATGTTTTTGAATGATTGTTTTTGAAGAATTTAAACCATCTATAAATTACCATCCTGTTAATCCTTTAATCCCGGTTATCCTGATTCAGACAAATACAAATTTCATCACCAAACAAACCATCTATAAATTACCATCCTGTTAATCCTTTAATCCCGGTTATCCTGATTCAGACATAGGAATTAAAATTTCTTGGTTTGGTATTTTAGCGAAATTTGCAGCAACTTGTCCCTGACCTTTAATTTAGTAAATTAATGATGTACTAATATTTTAACTTGTGACAATATCAATACACAACCTTATAAATTTATGCGACATTTAAGGATTTTTCTGGTAAAGCTATTGGTTCTGGCAAAGTTTTTCCCTGTTCTTGATACCACAAAATTAGAGATTCTATGACTTCTTCTCCATTTTTTGCCGCTTCTGTATAAGTTTTACCATGCGTGTGGAATTGTTGCCAAGGAAATTCAGGTAAATGTACTAAATAACAATTATCTTCGTTTGACCATTGAATGATCATACTATAATGATAATTCATGATTCCTCCTGTAATTTTTCTAGTTTTTGTAATACATTATTTACTTGTTTTTCTAAATATTTTGGTGCATCATCTCCATCACTTCCTGCTATGGTTACAGGTTCATCTGGTATTAATGGATGAGTCCAAAAACTATGACTACCTTTTGCGGGACGGTAAACAAATCCTGCTTTTGTTAACATAGATTTTAATTGTCTAATTTTTTTGGGCATTCTTTAATTTTAAGTTATGTCTTTAATATTCGTCTGAATTAATTGGTGCGTTACGTCGCGTAGTTAATTTAATGGGATATTTTCTCATCTTTTCACACTTCTAAGGATTTGTAAGTTTCTTGGGATGTCCAGGATTAAAGGATTTACAGGATGTTATTGGATGATTTTTGGTGGAGAGTTGGTGATTTTTCAGGATGTTTTTGAATGATTGTTTTTGAAGAATTTAAACCATCTATAAATTACTATCCTGTTAATCCTTTAATCCTGGTTATCCTGATTCAGACAAAGGCAAATTTCATCACCAAACAAACCATCTATAAATTACCATCCTGTTAATCCTTTAATCCCGGTTATCCTGATTCTGACAAATACAACTTTCATCACCAAACAAACCATCTATAAATTACCATCCTGTCAATCCTTTAATCCTGGTTATCCTGATTCAGACAAATACAACTTTCATCACCAAACAAACCATCTAAAAATTACCATCCTGTCAATCCTTTAATCCTGGATATCCTGATTCAGACAAATGCAACTTTCATCACCAAACAAACCATCTATAAATTACCATCCTGTCAATCCTTTAATCCTGGTTATCCTGATTCAGACAAATGCAAATTTCATCACCAAACAAACCATCTATAAATTACCATCCTGTACATCCTTTAATCCTGGTTATCCTGATTCAGACTTAATAATTTTCTGTAACCCTTAAATGTTACAGTTTACAAGTCTCGACGCGAGAGAAGAGACTCACCCCTCTTCCCTTCAACACCCTCCCAAAATACCCAACTCCACCACCCCACCCCACGTCCGTTTCTTTTATCGTGGTATAATAATAACCCAATATTCTCTCCATTCCACCCACACCAGCAGGAAGGTGGCCTTCCGGTGCTTTCTTGTCAAAAGTAATATTTTGGTAGTACAACCAACTACCAACAGGCTGCGACCAAACATCCGACCAAGTGTCCCTTAATTTTTCCCATATTCCCCTACTTTCTACTCTCTCCTTTTCTCCTTTTATCCATCCTACCTTGCCCCCGAACTTCTCCCATATTTCCGTATTATATTCTCTCGTTCCACCCAAACTTTGATAAATTCGTTTCTGCACAGAAAAACCAAACTTACCATCACTATATTTTACCCACAATTGGTCAATGGTGCGGAGGTCTTCACAGGGAAAATTATCAATGTCTTCAACATCTAACCAACCTTCCTTTTCCCGTTTCGCAACTGCTAACATTACCCGTGTTGTTTCCTCGTCTGCTTCTTTCCATTTCCCTTGTGCGAGGTAGTCACGCAGTTTCCTATAGTCCATTCCACAGGATGATTTTAGTCCCCCCTCCTCGCTTGCGGGGAGGGGGTTAGGGGGTGGGGTTCTTACCAAACCCAAATTTTCCCGAAACTTCAAAACCGTCGAAGTCCGGTTTTCCGGTTCTATTTCCATACCGGCTAAAATAGCATCATTCACCCTCTGACTAATGCGAGAATTATAATGTCTTGGTGCGGGTAAAGGTTCATTATCATATTTCCGGTTTTGTGCGGGTACGGGACTAAATTCACCCTTTTTGTTGAGTCCATCAGCTGTAAGAAGATAATATAAAGTAGCAGCTAAAGCGTAAACATCGGTATGGGGTCCAAAACTCCCTTTGCGACGATATTGTTCAATAGGTGCATAACCTTCCGTTAAAGAAGCTGTCATACTTCTGGTGGCAATACTGCGAGTTAAACCAAAATCAATTAAAACTGCTTCTTGTTTATTTTGACGTAAGAGAATATTTGCAGGTTTAATGTCCCGGTGTAAACTACCTTTAGCGTGAATATATTCTAAAGCCTGACCAATTTGATCTATATATAATAGTGCTTCGCTTTCGGTAAGTTGTCTCTTGTGTCTAACATATTGAAATAAAGTTACTCCATCAATATATTCCATCACCACGCCAAAAAGCTCACCTGCTTGAATGACTTCATGGACTTTGAGAATATGCTTATGATCAAAACCTTTAATTGTCAAGGCTTCGTTAATAAACTTAACCTGTTGTTCTGCAAAGTCCTCTCGCAATTGCATTTGCTGATTGAGGGTTTTAATGGCGTATAATTTACCCGTGCTAGGTTCTAAGGCTTTGTAGGTAGTCCCAAAACCACCACTACCCAAGGGTTTACCTTGAATGATAAATCTACCGTTATTAATTTGTTGCCCTGGTTGCCAAATAATCATACCCTTGTAGATATGGTGAAGATTAATTTAATTATATCATGGTAGTTATATCATGGCGTTGGTTAGATATCCGACATTTTGAAGAAGTTGGGGCAGATGTTATAATGTTAAAAAATTAAAATTATAAGGAGTGGCAATGATGTTGTTAGAATTAAAGCGCATTCATGTACCACCAGGACAAAGGGTTATATTAGAAAATGTGACTTGGAAAGAATTAGAAACAATTATTGCAGAATTGGGAGAACACCGGGCTGCGCGAATTGCTTATGATAGGGGAATATTAGAAATTATCAGTCCTTTAGCAGAACATCAATTTGATAAAGAAATTATTAGTGATTTAGTTAAGGCTTTACTTGAACAATTAAATATTGAGTTTAGATGTCTTGGTTCTACGACCTTTAAAAATCAATTTATGGCACAAGGTATAGAACCTGATCAATGTTTTTATATTAAAAATGAGGCTGTAATTCGGGGGAAAAAAAGATTGGATTTAACAATTGACCCTCCTCCAGATTTAGCTTTAGAAATTGATATTACTTCCCGTACTCATTTGAATATATATCAAGGTTTAAAAGTTCCTGAACTATGGCGTTTTGAAAACGGAATTTTGCAAATTAATATTTTAGAAGATGGTGTTTATGTGCAATCTAAATCTAGTTTAAATTTTCCTAATTTATCTTTAATTGAAGTGATTCCTCAATATTTAGAAAAAAGTCGAACTATAGGAAGAAATGCGACATTAAAGGCTTTTAGAAATTGGGTAAACAGCTTGTAGAAAGGTAAATTCCTCTCTACAAGCTTTAAATTATTTAGTTCTTTCTAATGTATGGTAACAACCCATAGCTACTTTGGTATTTGGGGCATATAAAAGATGACGCATAAAGGCGGTAATATTGGTATTTTAACTATTTTTCCCCGTAATAGATAGTCCTTCTACTATCAGTGATGGTGTATAACAAGAACCATTCCAATCTGCGTCTCCACCGAGTTGTACCACTTGTTTCAGGGCTGTGTACACATTTCCTGCTACCATTGTATCCTTGACCCGGCCAATTATTTGACCGTTTTTTACCCGATATCCTAAGTCAACATTAATAGAAAAATCACCAGATAGTCCGCTACAACTACCTAACATTTGATCGATAATTAAGCCATCATCCATCTTTCTAATCAAGTCTAATAAGGAAAGATCACCAGGTTGAATTAGGAAGTTAAATAGCCCCGGTGTGGGATAACTACTTAAACCAGGACGGAAACCATTACCAGTGCTACCGCTGTTTAATTTTTGTCCCGTAGTGCGATCGCTATAAAAATTCCGTAAAATCCCATTTTCGATAAATATTAATGACTGGGTAGGTTGACCTTCATCATCAAAGGGACAGCTATAGGGACCTGCGGCTGGGTTTTGGTAAAGGGTCAGGGTGGGTGCAATTACTGGTTTACCTAACCTATCAACCCAGGGAGAAGATTTTTCGAGGATGTGTTTACCATTCAAAGCTGCTTGCACAGTTCCCCACAGCATATCTGCTGCTTTGGAAGTGAACAAGACAGGACAACGACCACTGGGACTAGGAACATTTTCTTTAGCCCAATTTAAGCGCTGTAAAATTTGATTGGCTACTTTCTCTGGGTGAAGTTGATCTCGTTGGGTTTGGCCATCAGCAACATTGAGAAAATCATCACCTCTGACCCATTCTGCTGACATATAGCAGCTAAGTGTGGTGTCAGTGTAATAAGAGTCTAAACCTTGGCTGTTGATCAGTCTGGTGTTTTCTAGATCACATTCCCATTCACTATGACAAAGAACATCTGGATAGACATCACGAATCAAAGCGATCGCCTCTTTACCCCAATTAATCAACCTTTCGACAGATACAGATGTGCCTAAATCCGGGTAGTATTGCCCGTTATGACTCCCTAATTCTACTGCTTCTGGCAGATTTAAATGACTCAGTGCCAAAGATTTCTCCACCATAGCCTGGGGATCAACATCACCATAAGCTACGGTCAAACCGGGACAACCATGCCGCCATAGCCGCAGGGCTGTACCTTGAGATTGACTGGTTTCTATTTGTTTGAGACGGTTGGCCTCAAAAAAAATCGGTCGAGAAAGGGATCTTGATTGGTACACCTCCGCCGCCTCAGCACCAGATTTGAAGGCAAGTTCTAGTAACTGTTCTGCCATTGTATCTTGTAACAAATTTACAGAACCCATGTCCCTTTATGAATTATGGATTTTGGATATAAACCGCTTAATCGTCGCATATCATTATCCCATTAGCGTGTCATCAA
>LJOT01000380.1 GCA_001672075.1 Anabaena sp. CRKS33 | reverse complement strand
CACTGAAAATTGAAAGACATTAGCTGCAATCATTGATACCGGAAAAACACTAACTGGCAACTGAATTTTATTTAATAATGCACCATTACCGACTACACTACTTAAAGCCTGGGACGTGCAAGCGGAGAAAAAATTGATCACTAACAACCCTGTCAGAGCTGCCAGCATATAGTTAAGAATGGAGTTACCATAATAAGATGCAAAGGTAGCACCAAAAATGGCAGTATATAATCCTGTCATAATTAATGGGTTCAATAGCGACCAATAAACCCCTAGTAAAGAACCCCGGTAGCGTACTTTCAAAGTTCGCACTACTAAAACATACAGCAGTTCCCAATAACGCTGTACTTGCGACCAACTTAAATTATTTTTCAGGGAAAGTATCATTTTTCAAGCACCATCGTTACACACAGGAAAAAACTTGTTCTTATTTGGGTATTTTACACCATAACAGTCTATTAACAAACGAGTGGCATCGGGCATTTGTTGTTCTATCTGCTTGGCTGTAACAAACATAAGAGTATACTTACTTGCTTACGGATTTAATTTTAAACTATAGAGGGTGAAAATAGAGTGCCAGATTCCGCTACACTGAGATTGAGATTATTGGATGTTAACTAGATCATGGAAATTGGACAAAAAGTTAAAGTGATTCGTTTGCGCGACCGGGTATCCTCTCCTATCGCTGAAAAACTAGGAAAAATCGGCATTATCGAAGGCTACAAAGTCACTGACGGGGCAGGAATTGGTGTGGTGGTGAAGTTTGACGATAACTTCTCTACCTGGTTTTTTGACGATGAAATCAAACCAGCTTAATCAAAATAACTGACAGCAGAAGCTAAAAAGATTGGTTGAGTGCTAAGTTGTAATTGACAAGATAGGCGATTTGGAAATTGAGTAATGGCCTTGATACTGACATTTTTGGGCAAAAACGGCATCTGTCGCAGTAAGATAGCGATCGCCGCAGCCATTAGTTTGGCAACACAAGGTAAAAGGGTACTCTTAGCAGGACTAGCAGATCCAACATTGCCAATTCTACTCAATACGGCTCTGACTCCTGACCCCCAGGAAATCTCTGCCAATCTCCAAGCAGTACAGTTTCAAGCGTCTGTACTGCTAGAACGCAATTGGGACGAGATGAAAAAACTAGAGGCTCAATACCTGCGGACACCGATTTTTAAAGAGGTTTACGGGCAAGAATTAGTAGCATTACCAGGTATGGATCACGCTCTCGCGCTCAATGCCCTGCGTGAATATGATGCCAGTGGCAAATATGACGCGATTATCTATGATGGCACGGGGGATGATTCTACGTTGCGAATGTTGGGAATGCCAGAATCTTTAAGCTGGTATGTGAGACGATTTCGGCAATTATTTATTAACTCTGATTTGGGGAAAACAATTACAGAATCTCCCTTTCTTCAACCCCTAATCAGTAGTCTTTTTAATGTTAATTGGACTGCTGATAATTTTGCCCAACCTACTAACCAAGTTAATGGTTTTCTCGAACAAGGTAAATCCGCTGTGGCTAATCCCCAGCGTGTCGCTGCTTTTTTGGTGACAACATCAGACTCAATTGATGTGGCAAATTCGCGCTATCTTTGGGGAAGCGCTCAACAAGTTGGTTTAACTATTGGTGGGTTAATTTTAGTAGCTGGAGGGGAAAATACTCATCTAACTTCGGAATTTGCACCTCTACCTGTGAGTATAGTTCCTGATGTGTCTAATGGTGAATGGCAACCTCTAATTAATGCTTTACCCAATTTTGTTGAGCAAGCATTACAAGCTAATCAACCAATAGAAATTGATGTACATAATCGCCAAGTACGCCTCTTTTTACCTGGTTTTGACAAAAAACAAGTTAAACTTACTCAGTACGGTCCAGAAGTCACGGTAGAAGCCGGAGATCAAAGACGCAATATCTTCCTCCCTCCTGCTTTAAGTGGTAAACCTGTGACTGGGGCAAAGTTTCAAAACAGTTATTTGATAATTTCTTTTTAGGTTATGGGTAATAGGTAAAAGAAATTGGTACAACCAATTTTGCCTATTACCAATTACCAATTACCAATTACCATTACACCTTATGTCTGAATCAAATCCTATTAATCCAAATCCTCAAGGAAATGAGGGGGTTGGAGAATCTACAAATCAAGAAGTAACAACAACGGAAGATCGTAATGCGAAAACTCGGCAATTGTTGGGAATGAAAGGTGCAAGTCCGGGGGAAACTTCTATTTGGAAAATTCGCTTACAATTGATGAAACCAATTACCTGGATTCCCCTAATTTGGGGTGTGGTCTGTGGTGCGGCTTCTGCTGGTAATTACACTTTGACTCTGGAAAATGTTCTCAAATCAGCCCTTTGTATGCTGCTTTCTGGTCCTTTATTAACCGGTTATACTCAAACTATCAATGATTATTATGATCGGGACATTGACGCTATTAATGAACCTTACAGACCTATTCCTTCCGGGGCAATTTCGGAAAAGCAAGTAATTAGCCAAATCATTGTTTTACTTTTATTAGGATACGGGGTAGCTTATACTTTGGATTTATGGGCAAATCATCCATTTCCTACTGTTTTAATGTTGTCTGTTTTTGGTAGTTTCATTGCCTATATCTATTCTGCACCTCCATTAAAGTTAAAACAAAATGGTTGGTTAGGAAATTATGCCTTGGGCGCTAGTTATATCGCTTTACCTTGGTGGGCCGGTCATGCTTTATTTGGTGAATTGAATTGGAAAATTGTCGTTCTGACTCTGTTTTATAGTTTGGCAGGTTTGGGTATTGCCATTGTTAATGATTTTAAAAGTGTGGAAGGCGATCGCCAATTAGGTTTACAATCATTACCAGTTATGTTTGGGGTGCAAACTGCGGCTTTAATTTGTGTGGTCATGATTGATTTATTTCAAGGTTTGGTTGCCGGTTATTTGGTCAGTATTCACGAGAATTTATATGCAGCTATTCTCGTATTATTAATTATCCCCCAAATCACTTTCCAAGATATGTATTTCCTCCGTGACCCCATAGCTAATGATGTCAAATATCAAGCCAGCGCCCAACCTTTCTTAGTTTTGGGAATGTTGGTAACTGGTATTGCATTAGGTCATGCTGGA
>LJOT01000003.1 GCA_001672075.1 Anabaena sp. CRKS33 | reverse complement strand
AGCCGCTTCTAAACACATATTAGTAGTAATCCTCCTCGCCCGACAATCTAAAGCTCCACGAAACACCCCTGGAAACGCCAGGACGTTATTAATTTGGTTCGGGTAGTCACTTCTTCCCGTAGCCATGACAGCGACGTTTTTAGGGGCTAATTCTGGCTGGATTTCCGGTATGGGATTGGCCATAGCAAAGACGATGGCATCTTTTCTCATTCCTTGCACCATTTCCGGTGTCAAAACTCCCGGCGCACTGACACCAATAAATACATCCGCCCCTTGTACTGCACCCGCTAAAGTTCCTTGGGCTTTAACGGCAAATTCCAGCTTTTCTGGGGTTAAATCGCTGCGATTTGTAGAAATAATGCCCTTAGAGTCGCACATCAAAATCGTTTCTGCACCTGCTTTGCGGAGTAAACGGGCAATGGCCACCCCAGCCGCACCAGCACCATTAATGACAATACGGACATCTGCAATGGACTTCTGGACAAGTTTCAGAGAATTTAATAAGGCTGCTAAGGTGACAATTGCTGTCCCATGTTGATCATCATGGAATATCGGTATATTTAATTCTGCTTGTAATCTTTGTTCAATTTCAAAACAGCGCGGTGCAGCAATATCCTCCAAATTCACACCACCAAATACAGGAGCGATATTTTTCACAGCTTTGACAATTTCATCAGCATCTTGAGTATCCAAACAGATAGGAAAAGCATCCAGTCCAGCAAATTCTTTAAATAGCATGGCTTTTCCTTCCATGACCGGTAAAGCTGCTTCAGGTCCCAAATTCCCCAAACCTAATACAGCACTACCATCGGTAACGATGGCCACTGTATTCTGTTTAATAGTTAAATTGTATACTTCCTCTGGATTTTCGGCGATCGCTTTACAAATCCGACCGACTCCTGGAGTATAAGCCATTGCTAAATCAGAAACACTTTTGAGAGCAATTCTGCTGACAATACTGATTTTACCACCGCGATGTAAATTAAAGGTACGGTCATAAACATCAATTATCTGAATATCTGGTAATTCTTTTACCGCTTGCACTATGGTTTCTGCGTGTTCCGTACTGGCGGCATCAACTGTAACATCACGTATAGATTCTTGACGATTTTGTGCAATTAAATCAATTTGTCCTAGATTACCACCTGTGGAGGCGATCGCTTGCGTAACAGATGCTAACATCCCCACTCGATTGGGAATTTGTAAGCGCAGGGTGACACTAAAACTAGAATTAGGAGTCAGATTTGTCATGGAGCTAATTTCGATTTTAAATTTTAGATTTTATATTGAATTGCTACGTGAAATTTTATTTTTCATTAAAGCCCACAACCTTTATCAAACTATCCCTAGTCTGTTGTATCGGAACTTATTACCTTATAAGTGTTGCCTGCCTAAGTCTTATTTTATATTCATTTCTCCCTGTCCTCTGCCCCGGTAACGATAGTATTTCACCATAAATTGGCCCAAAAACCCACAGAATCAAAACCTAAACACCATTCGGCTGACGCTCACAGGACACCCAAAAAGTTTTTAGGTTTTGGTGTCTTTTAATTCAGGTATTAAAGACCAGTGGGGGATTTATTGAATGTAGAATCCCCCCTAGAAAAGGAGATTATCAATCTTCCTCTCTAGGAACTTCCAGTTCGCTTTTGAGATTTTGCAGTTGCTCTAGAAGAGAATCTACCTCCGCTTGTAAGTTCATAAACTTGACTTGCTGATCGTCCTGATAATAAGCCTTAGTTAACTTCTTAACTAGGTTAACGTGGGATTCGCATTCGGAAACACTGGATGACATAGTAGACATAGTTGTTGACATTACAAACTTAACTCACACCATTAGTTATAAATATTATAATTATAATATGCCAATCATGCTAATCCCTAGCTTTGTTAAAATATTGTTTAGTTTTCATCATATACTCTAATAAATTACAAATGTGGTCATTATCCTCTCCGCTCTTGGTGAAGATGTCCCACAACTAAGATTATGACTTGAAATGTGGAATACTTGTACTAAAAGCATTCCTGATCCCAAATCCTTAATTAATAAATTTTGAATCCCGTGACTTTGAGCCTGTCTGCTGCTAAATCTCATTGCCAACCTTGGCCAGGGCTAATACAAGCCTATCGTCAATACTTGCCTGTCAGCGAAAAAACCCCCGTGGTGACTCTCTTGGAAGGTAACACACCTTTGATTCCCGTGCCAGCCATCGCTGAACGTATTGGCAGACAGGTGAAGGTGTATGTCAAATATGATGGTCTTAACCCCACTGGTAGCTTCAAAGACCGGGGAATGACAATGGCAATTTCAAAAGCAGCAGAAGCGGGTGCTAAGGCTGTAATTTGTGCCAGCACTGGTAATACCTCCGCCGCTGCCGCTGCCTATGCTAGAAGAGGTGGGATGCGCCCCTTTGTATTAATTCCTGATGGTTACGTGGCTTTGGGAAAGTTGGCACAAGCGTTACTTTATGGGGCTGAGGTGCTAGCAATTCAAGGCAATTTTGACCGCGCTCTGGAAATTGTCCGGGAAATGGCGGATCAATATCCCATTACTTTAGTAAATTCTGTAAATCCGTACCGTTTAGAAGGGCAAAAAACTGGTGCTTTTGAAGTTGTTGATGTTTTAGGTGATGCCCCCGATTGGCTATGTATTCCCGTGGGCAATGCCGGCAATATTACAGCATATTGGATGGGTTTTTGTCAATACCATCAACATGGTAAATGCGATCGCCTCCCGAAAATGATGGGTTTTCAAGCCGCTGGGGCTGCACCCTTGGTCAATGGTCAACCAGTGGCACATCCTGAAACCCTCGCTACAGCCATTAGAATTGGTAATCCTGCCAGTTGGGATAAGGCCATTGCGGCACAAACAGCCAGTCAAGGCAGTTTCCGGGCTGTGACTGACGAGGAGATTCTCGACGCTTACCGTTTATTAGCATCATCAGAAGGGATTTTCTGTGAACCTGCTAGTGCAGCTTCTGTGGCAGGATTGTTACAGGTAAAAGACGAAGTTCCCACCGGTGCAACCGTGGTTTGTGTCCTCACTGGTAATGGTTTGAAAGACCCAGATACCGCTATTAAACACAGTCATGCCCAATTTAAACAGGGGATTGCAGCAGATGTGAAAGCTGTTGCAGAAGCCATGGGATTTTGAGCAAATTTTAGGATTTGTAACAGGTTTTAATGATTGAAATAAGCGATTTCCGGGCAGTGCTTCGCTATCGCTTATTCTAAGCTGTTAAACAGCTAAATTGTACAATCCTACCTAACATGGCTAGATATTGTGGTGCGGGCATCCTGCCCGCTATAATTATACAAATTAAATCCCGCTATAATTATACAAATTAAATACAGTACAGCTGATTCTAGGATATTCTAAACAAAGGCGATCATTTTGCCTTCATTGAAACCCCGTTCTTAAGGTTTAATTCAAGGAACAAGAATATCACTTACCTTAATCTCAATTTCTGGAAATACTGCACTTTTAATCAAATCATCACCTGTATAGATAAACTCCTCATAAAAGCCTTCTACTAAAGATAAAACTGTAATTTTGTTCTGTACAGGGTCAACAATCCAATATTCAGCAATTCCCCTGGCTGCATATTCAGAACGTTTGAAACGATAGTCTCTTACTTCATTTTCAGTACCAGGAGATACCACCTCTATTGCTATTAATGGTGGTGGCATATCATGGGTAATTGTTCCTCTGTTCGTAGTTTCTAAAGCAGCGCGACATTCTTCACCCAAAACTAATAAATCAGGGATTCGTACCTTAGCCCTACGTCCACTTACCTCAATCATAATCTCTTTATATGCTAACAGATGATGAGGAATAAATTTATACAATCCAAATAAAAGTCGTCTTGATACATCGGAGTTAAAAATTGATTCTGGTGGCATTAAAACTAATTCTCCATCCACTAATTCATAGCGATTTCCAGTACCATCATCATAGGCATAGTAATCTGCAAAGGAAAAATAATTGACTGGTGCTTGAGTAATTTGAACCATAACATAAATATAATTCCATTCCCTTAATACATATTACTACAAAATTTGAGACATTTATCTCGTACAAGTAAGTTGGCATGAAAAAACCAAACTGGGTAAAGAAATGTAAAATCGCTGAAAACCTCTTGACTTTTGCCTAATGTTATAACGACAATTTTAAACGCCAACCTACTTACTCAACAATAATTGCTACTGTTAATTAACCATCTGCATCCTTATTTTCTACTATCAAATGTGCTAAACTAAGGTTTTACACACTTAGATTTGATCATCTTCATCTAGCCATATCCTGTGGTGCGGGCATCTTGCCCACTATAATTATACAAATTAAAGGCAGTAGAGTCAAGTAAGTGAACGGAAAAAAACCGACATAAGTAACGAAAAGTAAAGTTGCCCAAAACCTGTTCCCTGTTCCCTTATCATAACGACAATTTTTAACGCCAACCTACTTAATCAATATCGGAAATCATGAATAATGCCTAATTCTCCTGAACACTTTTCTATTACACCTAATGGTTATGCACCTCGATTAAAACGTTTACGTCAAATTAGTAAAATATTAGATAATATAATTACCATTCCCGGAACACAAGTGGGAATCGGTTTAGATCCAATCATTGGATTAATACCCGTAGGTGGTGATGCTTTAGGACTAATATTTTCCTTTTATATTATCATTGAAGCCGCACAATTAGGTTTATCTACAGCTACATTAGGAAGGATGGTCATAAATGTGATTATTGATTCCTTAGTTGGCTCTATTCCCATGTTAGGAGACTTGTTTGATTTTGCCTGGAAAGCTAATAATTATAATATCATTTTATTAGAAGAAGCCTTAAAAGATCCTCGCAAAAACAAAAAAGCAAATAACTCCTTTATCTTCCTGTTGATTATCGGCTTATTTATCCTTGCTATTGTCTTAATATCCATCCCCGTGATATTAATAAGAATATTATGGCAAGTTATCACTGGTAGTTAAATTACTCCTACATAAGATTATGAAAGATTGGTGGCAAGATAATTTTCCTCAAGGGCAGCAAAATCTCACTATTACCGATTCTCAAGGTTATCCAATTCAAATAGCCTATGGTGAAAAAGGTACAGGTAAACCACTAATTTTATTACATGGTTTAGGCAGTTGGAGTTATAATTGGCGGCTTAGTATTCAGCCATTATCTCAACATTTTCGGGTAATTTGTTGTGATTTTAAAGGTTTTGGTTTTTCGGAAAAGCCTGTATCTCGTCGAGAAGAAAATGGACATCAAATTATTGAATTAAAACGCATTATTCAGGGTTTATGTGATGAACCACCGATAATTGTAGCCGAATCTATAGGGGCATTAATTTCACTGGGATTAGCTGGTGTCAGTCCTCATTTAATCGGACGTTTAGTAGTCATTAATGCTCCTATTTTCACAGAAACATTACCTCATTGGGCTATGGATTTGCTGGCACAAACACCAATAGAAATCATCCATGCAATTGATTATTTACGTCTAGCATATTGGTTTGCACCTTTAGTTAGAGAAGTTATGGGAACAGAAAGACGCAGGGTATTATATGATCCCTCATTATTAACAGAAGAAGATATTTATTGGATTACTTACCCATTTATTGAAATTCCTGGAACTGTGGTCAAAGTTGCCGAAGAATTACAAATTGCTGCCAAAGAAATCGAGAACTTCCGCACAAATCAGCCTAATATGTTAAGTAATATTCAAAAAAATCTCAAAAATATTCAATGTCCAACTTTAATTTTATGGGGTGATCAAGATAGTTGGTTTCCTGTTAGTCATGGAGAAAAATTACATCAATATCTACCTAATTCTCGTTTACAAATTTTGCAAAATTGTTATCATGATGCCTCCACTGGTGCTGCTGATGTTGTCAATGCAGCAATTTTGCAGTTTTTAAAAGATACTAATTAGTAATTACTAAGTAAATTGGCGTTAAAAATTGTCGTCATGGCAAGAGGCAAGAGTAAATAGGTTTTCAGCGATTTTACGTTTCTTTACTTTGCCTTTATTGTGTTAACCTACTTAATTGACAATGAATAACCAACAACTAATCACTAATCACTTACAGTAAATTCGTAGTAAACCTACTTAGAGCCAAATTTAAGATTTGCTTTAAAGCTAACCACATAAAAGTTGGGATAGTTTTACTGTAGCGACTAAATAGTCTCAATGGTTCTTGAATCAAACGATATAACCACTCACAACCTAAATGACGTATCCAATAAGGCGCTCTTTTATAACTTCCTGCAAAGACAGGAAATGCCCCCCCCAAACCAATCATCACAGCCTGAACTTTGTTTTTGTGTTGGTTCATCCATAACTCCTGTTTTGGACATCCTAAAGCCACTAAAACTATTCCCGCCTCACTATCATGAATCTTTTTGATAATAGCTTCGTCCTCTGCGTGTGTGAGTGGACGAAATGGAAAAGGCTCCATGCCAGCAATTTTTACATTTGGAAAGACACGCTCTAACTTCCTTCTCATCTTCTCTAGAGTTACTACATCAGCACCTAAGAAAAAAAGATGAATGTTTCTTAGTGGAGTTAATTTACACAAAGATAAAAGAATATCCATACCAGCAACGCGGTTTTGAGCGTGTACACCCATTAGTTTCAACATCCAAACCAACGGCATTCCGTCAGGAGTCACAATATCCGCACTCTTTAAAACCAAGGAAAACTCTGGATGCCAATAAGCCTCTACAAGCATATGAGTATTTGAGACGCAAATAACTTTGCTGACTTTATTCATCGCCCATTCTAATATGATATTTATTTGTACCTCAAAAGGTAAAGCAGTAACAGGAAAGCCAATAATATCAATTTTGGCAGGCGTTGTTGAAACTGCAAATTCCAGAGATGAATTTAAGTATTGAATTTGATTTTTTGTAGTTAGCATCTTTTTATTTATATTGTTGAGTTGTAAAAATTTTAGGTTATTCGGTACTTGTTATGCTAAACCGAGAAGTTGAGAGCAGGGAACTCTTAACAGGGAACAGGCATTAATTAAACCAAATTCCTATATATTATCAATAGCAATCGCACCCAAAATAGGAGTAGAAGAGAAATTTAATTGCTCTAATGATTTGGCTAAAACAGAAAGGTTTGTTTTACCTACTCTTATAGCCAAAATACTTGCATCTGTGTATTTACTCAGCAGATTAGTATCTGCAAAATCTAATAGATGCGATGTATCATATATGATTAAATCAAAATTTTGTTTAAATTGTTCTGTCAAGCTTTGCATCTGAGGAGATGACAGTAAAATTGTGGGATTTGGGGGAATTTTTCCAGTAGTCAATATAAACAAGTTATGCTCTAAAGATGATTTTCCTATATCTTTTGCAGTCGCTTTCCTCACATCATAATTTTTTTCTCCGATATTGCTACTGTTTGTGTGTATAACATTCTCAAAATTTAGTCCTTCAGAAATCAGATTGCTTAATCCTTTTGTATTGGGTAAGTCTAACATTTTATGGATACTAGGATGACGCAAATTTGCATCTACCAACAACACCCGTTTACCCATTGCTGCTGCTGTCTGAGCTAGGTAAAAAGCAATTGTTGATTTACCATCTCCAGGAGCAGCCGAAATCACTGCTAGAGAACGGAGAGAACTATCACGATTTAAAAAAGAAATATTTGTATAAATAGAGCGGAAAGATTCCCAAAAGTTTGAGCTATTCTGTTTTCGATCAAGCTTACCATTCTCTTCAAACCTAATATGAGGAATATTTCCTAATATTGGCAATTTAATTTTATCTTTAACTTCCTCAAACTCATAAAAGACATTGTTGAGCTTATCTATAATCAAAGCAAATCCTGTGCTTAATAATAACCCCAGAATTGTTCCTAAAATTAAATTTTGTATCATACTTGGGGCAATATTTTTAGGCTGACTAGGAGGAGTAAGTATCTGCCAAGGTATCTGCCTTTGAACTGACTCTATGCGTAATCTTTCCCGTTCCGTTAAAAAGTGATTAAGATTATCAACAGAAATTTTTAATTGTCGTTCTAAATCATCTTTTTGACGAATAATAAAGGGAAAGCTTTTAATTTGTTGCCCCACAGAACTTTCAGCTTGATTAAGAAATTGGATTTCTGTTTTTAATACCTCAATTTGTTTATTGATCTCAAGAAATTTTTGAATTTCTAGCAGACGAGCCGAATTTGGTGTAACTGAATCTAAGGAATTCATTTTTGTGCTTGACAACGTTATTCCCAAAAGCCGCCGTTTTTGTCTGCCTACTAAATCCAGTAAATTTTGTTTTTGAATCAGCAGAGTTTGAATATTTGGACTATTTTCTGTATATTCAGATGATTTTATAGCAATTGCAGTTTCTGTATCTTGCAGTTGGCTTAATAGCTTCTGGTAATCAGGAGACTCACTCAATATGGAAATAGCCTCTGCTTCATCAGTTTCCAGTCTCAACTGTTTTTGCAGACTAGTATACAGTGTTTTAGTTCTAGCTAATTGCATTTCTGTATTTAGCCGTTTCTGTACAATTTGGTTAAATTGACTAGTAAGTTCCTGTCCTTGAACTTCAGCATTAATCAGTGCATATTTTTGTCGAAAAAGTTGTAGTTGTGACTGAAGATTTTCGACTCTCTTTAGTAGTTGGGGCAATTGTTTTTCAACAAATTTAATTCCCAATTTAGTTTCTATTTGGCGTTCATCTAAACTGTATTTTAAGTATGATTCAGATACTTGATTTAATACAAACAAAACTTTCTTAGGGTTGGGATCTTGGTAAGTAACTTCTAAAATTTGAGTATTAGGTAGGATTTTGATATTAAGTTCAGGTGCGCTGCTACCTGGGTAATACATCTGAACTTTTTGAGTGATAGGATATATCAGTTGAGGACTTTGTAAAATATTCAACTTAGTTTCATCTATTTTGTTAGAATCACCTCTGTTATATCTGTCGTATTGGGCTACTTTATCTTCAGCTGTTATCGGTTCAGTTAAAAGTCTAAATTGAGACACATACATTGGAGGTTTATTCAAAGCTAATCCTACACTAGCAAAGGCAAAAGTGGTTGTTCCAATGGCAATTATCATGATTCTGCGACGAATAACCGCCAATAATTTGCCTAAGTTTAATCCACCTTCATTACTCTCTTCTGACTGAACTGTGTCAATGAAAGGTGTAGATTGATGCTGCTGTCTATTTATATGAGATAAATTCTGGAGAGCATAGGTAGTTTTTATCATTTCAAACCTTATATAGTTTCTAATTTATTTTTAACTCGATATTTCAATTAAATATAGGACTTGCAGAGTTAACTGATTTGTAAATTAACACTGTTTTATCAGTTGTAGTGGACAACTTGGCAAAATCTCTGTAAGCTTTCATTTTCCTAAATATATTATTGATAAATTTGTCAATAGATGAATTACATCTTCTTGGAATATTTATAATTTAACTGTTTTTGGTCAAAAGCTGTAAAATTTGTGTAAACTTAAGGAAAAACGGGAAATTAGATATTGACTTTGATCTTTAACTATTATTTAATTGCTTTCAATCTAGTATTTCTAAATTCAGATACATCACTCGATTAGCATAGTTTTTTCCAAAAGGGAGACTTTGAATTAAAGTAGATTTTTATGGTTCATCATGGATTTTAATTATCAAAGGTAAACGAAAATGGCGATAGCTGATAATGTTAACTTAGGTCAAGACGTGATCATTTTTCATCCTCACCTTGTCAACCTTTACGGTTGTGAAATTGGCGATGAAACTAAGATTGGTAGCTTTGTGGAAATCCAGAAAAATGTCATAGTTGGAGCTAAATGTAAAGTTTCATCACACAGTTTTATTTGTGAGGGCGTAATCATCGAGGATGAAGTATTTATTGGTCACGGAGTTATGTTCACCAATGACCTTTACCCTCGTGCAACTAATGCAGACAGTAGCCTAAAAAATGAAACTGATTGGTCTGTAATTAAGACTTATGTAAAACGCCGTGCTTCTATTGGTAGTAATGCCACAATCTTACCAGGAGTTACAATTGGTGAAAATGCCATAGTTGGGGCTGGAGCAGTTGTAACCCATGATATTCCCGATTATACAATTGTCGTCGGAGTACCAGCAAAGATCATCGGTAATGTTCCTAATCTGGGCGACTTTGCCCATAGTAGCTTATTAACGAAATCAGATAAGATTTCAGTTTTTAAAGCTATTAAAACCGAGTTTTAAAACAATATCTTTACCAAGTTGAGATCCTAAATAACTTTTGCCAACTTGTCTACCATAAACCATGCAACCATGTTACTTTACAACATATCAAAAAAATTTCCTTAAATTTAGCGAAGGTCTTGTTAACAAGATTGCTTGTAATCATCACTAGAAATTGTCATTCTGCTTATTTTCATAAAATAAAGTTTTGTAAAACTTACTACTTATACGTGGAGATTCCATGACAAATACTCATGCTCACTCGCGTTTGGCTTTTGATCCAACTATTACCTCCATCAATCAGCAAAGTCAGGCAATTAATACAATCAAAATTGGTGTTATCGGTTATGGCTATTGGGGTCCAAATTTAGTCCGCAGCTTTGCTGATTTGCCAGGAACAGAAGTCATAGCAGTTAGTGATTTTCAAGTAGATAGACTGGCTAAGGTGCAATCTCGATACCCAGCCATCAAATTAACCACAAATAGCCAAGACCTGTTTTCAGATCCAAAGATTGATGCGATCGCCATTGCCACACCAGTTTCTACTCATTACGATTTAGCCTTAGCAGCTTTGCAAGCCCGTAAGCACGTATTAGTTGAAAAACCAATGACTGTTTGTTCTCAACAGGCAATCAGACTAATAGATGAGGCAGAAAAACGTAATTTAGTTTTGATGGTAGATCACACCTTTGTTTATACAGGTGCTGTGCGGAAAATGCAAGAACTGGTAGCGACAAAGGTTATCGGCGATATATATTATTATGATTCTGTCCGTGTCAACTTAGGACTATTTCAACATGATGTCAATGTGATCTGGGATTTGGCAGTCCATGACCTCTCCATTATGGACTATGTATTACAATCAAAGCCTGATGCCGTCTCTGCTACAGGCATGAGTCACATTTCTAGCGAACCAGAAAACATTGCCTACTTAACATTATTTTTTGAGAATAACTTGATTGCACATATTCATGTAAATTGGCTTGCACCGGTAAAAGTGCGGCGGACACTGCTGGGTGGTAGTCAAAAGATGATCTGTTATGACGACTTAGAACCCAGTGAAAAAATTAAGGTGTACGACAAGGGAATTACTGTGAATGACAGTCCTGAGAACGTTTACCAAATGTTGGTCGGTTATCGCACAGGTGATATGTGGTCTCCCAAGTTGGATATGACGGAAGCTTTACAAACTGAAGCATTACATTTTATTGATTGTATTCGCCAAGGTAATCCCCCAATTACAGATGGAGCAGCAGGACTGCGAGTAGTGAAAATTTTAGAAGCTGCTACCCAATCTATTAAACAGCAGGGACGATTAGTTAAACTAAATTTAGCACAGGTAGCAGGATGATTCCATTTATAGACCTGAAATCACAGTATTTGACTATTAAAGACGAAATCCATGTCGCTATCTCTCAAGTTCTCAACACTACACAATTTATCTTAGGTAATGAGGTAGCAGCATTAGAACGGGAGTTTGCTAATTACTGTAGTGCCGATTATGGCATTGCTGTAAACACAGGTACTAGTGCTTTGCATCTAGCACTTCTAGCAGCGGGTATTGGTCCTGGTGACGAAGTAATTACCACACCTTTTACCTTTGTGGCTACAGTGGCCGCCATTGACTATACCGGAGCTAAGGCTGTTTTTGTAGATATTGATCCTGTTTCCTTGACTATAGATGTCACCAAAATTGAGGCAGCCATCACCGAACGCACTAAAGCAATTTTGCCAGTACATTTGTATGGTCAACCAGCAGACATGGACCCAATTTTAGACATTGCTTGCCGTTATGGTCTGACTGTGATTGAAGATGCCGCCCAGGCACATAGGGCGGAGTATAAGGGGCAACGAGTTGGGAGCATTGGCCATTTAGGTTGTTTTAGCTTTTATCCTGGTAAAAACTTAGGAGCCTATGGTGAGGGAGGAATGGTAGTTACCAATAACCCCAAATACGCCCTCACCATCCAAACCCTGCGCGACTGGGGACAAGAATGTAAATATCACCATGTCCTCAAAGGTTATAACTATCGCATGGATGGCTTGCAAGGAGCAATCTTGCGGGTTAAATTACGCCATTTAGATGATTGGACAGAGACTAGAAGAGCGATCGCTGCCCAGTATGATCAACTACTAGCAAAGGCAGACGTGATCACTCCCACAGTCATGCCATACAGCCATCACGTTTATCATATTTATGCCGTGCGATCAACTCGACGAGATGCCCTACAACAGCAGCTAAATGATCAGGGTATCCAAACAGGCATTCACTACCCGATTCCTGTGCATTTGCAACCAGCTTACGCAGATTTAGGATATAAGATAGGTGATTTTCCCCACTCAGAACTAGCAGCTAAGGAAGTGCTTTCACTGCCTATGTATGCAGAACTGACAACGGGATTACAAACTCAAGTCGCAATGGGGGTAATTAGCTCAATATGACTGCAACTTTTTCCTTAAAATTCCTTGGTCACGCTGGCATTTTTCTCAAAGCTTCCGGTGTCACTTTACTGTGTGACCCTTGGGTAAGTGAAAGCGGAGCTTTTCTGCATAGTTGGCATCAGTTTCCACCTAATGATTTTATTGAATGGCAGTCTTTATATAATGCGGATTATCTATATATCAGTCATGATCATGATGACCACTTTGATAAAGATTTCCTCAAAGATTTTCCTAAGCACAAAGTAACAGTTATTATTGCTGACTTTTTATCAGATAGCTTTGCCCGAGAAATTGCTGATTTAGGCTTTCCACGAATTTGGTATCTCAAGGATTGGGAAGAATGCAATCTAGCTGATGGCCTCAGCGTTGTTCTTGTTAAAAACCAGTCATTATACAAGATAGATTCGACATTACTAATTAAAGTAGGCAACACAAATATCTTGCACAAAAATGATTGTCATATCCCAGATGAGGATATTCCTAAATATAAAGATTACGGTATTGATATCCTATGCGCTCAATTTTCAGGGGTAATGTGGTATCCAGCTACTTATGACTATGAAACAAAAAAACAGCAACAGGTAGCAGCAAAGATCAAGCAAGATATGATAAATAGTTTTGTTGATTTTGCTAATAGAATCTCTGCCAAACAAATTTTTCATTGTGCTGGGCCCGCTTGTTTTTTGGAAGATGAACTATTTCATCTCAATTTTCAAGAAAACAGTATTTTTCACGATCAGTGGGATGTATATCCAGAACTTTCAGAAAGGTTAAATGGCAATTTGCATCGTTCACAAGGCAAGTGTGTCAGCGGTGGTAATATAACTCTGAAAGTTTATGACTCTACCGAAAGTCTTGAGAACATTCTTCAGGGAGTGAAAAATTAATGAACGATACCCGCCCTGGTTTCAATCCCCATCGTCTCATTACCCTCATACAGCAGTCAATTCACCGTTGTGAACTGCAACTTGACAATCTGACTGTACTGACAGAAGCGGCAACGGGTGCTTATGTTGTCACACCTGTAATAGCTGCAATGGCAGGAGCGAAAAAAGTGTTTGCTCTCACCCAGAGTAGTCGCTATGGGACTATAGAAGAAGTGAAAGCACAGACAGAACAACTTGCGAAAATCGGGGGCGTAAGTGAGCAAATAGAATTTATGACCGATAAATCGCCAGATATTGTAGCTCAATCCGACATTATCACCAATAGTGGCCATGTTCGTCCTATTGACGCAGAGATGATTGCCTGGATGAAGGCCACAGCAGTGATTGGGTTAATGTATGAGGCATGGGAGTTTAGACCAGAGGATCTAGACCTTATTACCTGTCGGTTACGGGGAATTCAGGTAGCATGTATGAATGAACGACATCCCAGTGTAGACGTATTTTCTTTTTTAGGAATTATGGCCATCAAGCTGTTACTAAATGCTGGTATTGCCGTCTACACAAGCAATATTTTGTTGTTATGTGATAATCCTTTTAGTTCATTTATTGAACGTGGACTAGTTAGCGTTGGTGCTAATGTAGACACTGTTGATAGGTTAGAAGTAGCACCTATAGATAGAAAATATGATGTGATATTAGTGGCTTTGCAACCCCGGAATCAGCCAGTTTTATCTGCTGGAGATGCGGACATAATTGCTAAATATTGGCCAGGTGCTGTGGTAGCTCAGTATTGGGGAGATATAGAACGGTCTGCCTTGTTATCCCAGAAAATCCTAGTGTGTCCAGAAGTAGAACCGAAACCGAAACACATGGGGATCTTACCTTCTGCTGTAGGACCAGAACCAATAATTCGTCTGCAAGTAGGTGGACTGAAAGCAGCGGAAGTGATTTGGCAGCAACAATTTTCACGGAGTCATAGCGAGTCATTGATGGAATTTGTACAACTGCTGTAAAGGACGGTGATAAATGGTTAATGTTCTGCTAATTGGTATAGGTACGACCACATTTAGTGCCTTAGAATCTTTAATATCCAAGTGCAATGTACAAGGTTTAGTCAGAAATATAGAGGCTGAATCTGCTGTAGATGATCCCGTTATTACTTTTGCTCAAGAAAAGGGTATTCCTATCTTTTCTAAGATCTCTGAGTCAGAAATTAAATCTTTGCTTTTAAAATTCCAACCAGACTGTGTGGTGATTTCTTCCTATAACCAAATTCTGCCAGCAGAAATAATAGAACTTTCTACATTTCTAAATGTTCATTATTCTCCATTGCCTAATTATCGCGGTCGTGCTAATATTAATTGGGCGATAATTAATAATGAACCTTGTGCTGCAATAACCATTCATAAAATATCGCCAGAACTGGATGAAGGAAATATTTTATTTCAACAACTAATTCCCATTCATTCTGATGATACTGTCGCTGATATATATGAGCAGTTGAATACAATTCAACGGCAATTTTTAGGAGAGACAGTTATTAAAGTATTCAATGGATATCAAGGCATAAAGCAGAATAATGCTGACGCTACTTATTGTTGTACTCGCCTTCCCGAAGATGGTGAAATTAATTGGTCAGATTCTGCCTTATCTATAGATTGTTTGATTCGAGCATTAGTTTCTCCTTTTCCTGGTGCGTACACTTATTTTCAGCAAAAGAAACTACTCATTTGGCAAGCTCACGCTATCAATAATCCTCCTGCTTATGTAGGGCGTATTCCCGGTAGAGTCATCGGTAGATCAAAAACAGAAGGTTATGTTGATGTGCTTACATATGATGGTGTGCTGAGACTATTTAAGGTGCAATTTGTTGGACAAGAAATAACAGCAGCAGCCAATATTATTAAATCTGTTAAAAGCACTTTAGGAGTAAGAGTTTCTGATTTATTGATTCGTATTCAAAGTCTAGAAACCGAAATTACAAAACTCAAAGAAAATGCAAAATAAACGAATTTTAATCACAGGTGGTGCCGGTTTAGTTGGTTCTCATATTGCTGATTTACTGGTGAAAGAGGGAGTATCAGAAATTATTGTTCTCGATAATTTTACACGGGGATGCCGTGATAACTTAGCTTGGACACAAGCCAATGGTCCGTTAGTGATTGTTGACGGAGATATCCGCGATCGCCAACTTCTTACTGATATCATGCAAGGTGTGGATATAGTCTTTCACCAAGCTGCGATTCGGATTACCCAATGTGCCGAAGAACCTCGTCTAGCATTGGAAGTTCTCGCAGATGGCACTTTTAATGTTCTTGAAGCAGCAGTCAAAGCTGGGGTAAAAAAGGTAGTCGCAGCTTCTTCAGCCTCAATCTATGGCATGGCAGAGAATTTTCCCACAACTGAATCTCACCATCCCTACAATAACCGCACTCTCTACGGTGCTGCAAAAGCGTTTAATGAGGGTTTATTTCGCAGTTTCTATGAAATGTATGGACTGAATTATATAGGATTACGCTACTTCAATGTCTATGGACCCCGCATGGATATTCACGGTGTTTACACTGAAGTATTGATTCGCTGGATGGAGCGAATTATTGCTGGACTGCCCCCCCTAATTTTTGGGAATGGTGAGCAAACAATGGATTTTGTCTATATCGAAGACATCGCTAGAGCTAACATCTTGGCTGCTAAAGCTGATATCACAGACATGGTTTTCAATATTGCCAGTGGTGTAGAAACTAGCTTAAATGATTTAGCCCATAGTTTACTGAAAGTGATGGGTTCTGATCTCCAACCAGAATATAAACCAGAACGTCAAGTTAACCCCGTGCAGCGCCGACTGGCAGATGTGAGTCAAGCCAAGCAGTTATTGAACTTCGAGTCCCAGGTATCTCTAGAAGCAGGATTATCTCGCTTGGTTACTTGGTGGCACAAACAAAAGCTAACAAAGGAAATGAGCCATGTCTGACAGCGATAGCATGGCGCAAGCCATGAAGATGCAAAATATCCCCATTGCTAAACCTTGGATTGGCGAGCCAGAAGCAGAAGCAGCCAGACGCGCTATCATGTCCGGTTGGGTGACTCAAGGACCAGAAGTTGCCGGATTTGAACAGGAATTTGCAGCTTATGTAGGGGCAAAATATGCTTGTGCTGTTTCTAATTGCACCACAGCATTGCATTTAGCACTGTTAGCTGTTGGTGTGCAGCCAGAAGATCAGGTGATTACTGTCAGTCACTCTTATATTGCCACAGCTAATAGTATTCGTTATTGTGGAGCGATTCCAGTCTTTGTGGATATTGAACCACAGACATACAACATCAACCCAGTTTTAATTGAAGATGTAATTAATGAACGCACTCGCGCTATTCTTATCGTTCACCAGATGGGAATGCCTTGCGATCTGAAAGCTATTTTAGCGATAGCGAAGCGCTATAATTTACCAGTGATTGAAGATGCAGCTTGTGCCACTGGTAGCGAAATTCTCTGGGATGGACAGTGGGAAAAAATCGGCAAACCCCATGGAGATATCGCTTGCTTTTCCTTCCACCCCCGCAAGGTAATTACTACCGGTGACGGGGGGATGATTACCACTAATAATCCTGCATGGGATCAACAATTTCGCCTCTGGCGACAACATGGGATGAGTGTCCCTGATACGGTGCGTCACGGATCTAAACAGGTCATTTTCGAGACTTACCCAATGTTGGGCTACAACTACCGCATGACGGATATTCAGGCCGCAGTCGGACGGGAACAACTCAAACGCCTACCAGAAATTGTGGAACGCCGTCGTTACTTAGCACAACGATATCATCATCAGTTAGCAGATATACTAGGATTGAAGTTACCAACAGAGCCAACTTGGGCGAAAAGCAATTGGCAAAGTTACTGTGTTTATTTACCGGATCAGTGCAATCAACGACAAGTGATGCAAGCAATGCTAGATGCTGGAATTAGTACACGACGGGGGATTACGTGCGCTCACCGTGAACCTGCATATCAGATTGAAGCTTGGTCTTGTGGAGTAGCAAGGGAAAATTGTGACTGTTCTCAAAAATATTGCGATTCCTACGGAGCGCTTCGCTATCGCTTAAGTAAAAGCGAAAAAGCACAGGATGACGCTATCCTGTTGCCCTTATTTCATCAGATGAACGAGCAAGAACAAGATCTTGTAGTCAATGAACTAAAAGTCGCCTGTCAATCAAATCCAGATATAGAAATTCAAAATCAGTATATTGTATGGAGACATTAACTAGCAATAGACTCAACGTTCTGAGAAAAGAAGGCCGTCTCCTTATTCAACGAAACTTCAAGGAGTTTCGCCAGTTGCTTTCACAGGCAAAAGAATTAATGCAGCGTGGCAAATATGAAGCTGCGGCAGTGTATGTAGGAATTGCTGCTCAGTATGCTCAATTTAACCATTGTGGATTTTACACCAGTCCAGAACTTGAGCAAATTCTTCTGACAATTGGGCGCAAGACTATACCAAACGACCTTTTTCCTCGAAAGATTAGTTCTTTACCTGGAAGCCCAAAGAACATACTACATATTTCTACTAATGTTTCTACGTACGGTGGACCTCCTAGATTGATTCGGCGCTGGATTGAGCAGGATACTGAGCGATCGCACTCACTTGCTTTGATTAGACAGGCACCAGACGAAGTTCCCAAATCTATCAAAGATGCTGTATTCAATAGTCAAGGCAAAATATACACATTAAATAACAAACTTGGCGGTGTGATTGCCAGAGCCAAAAGGTTACGCGAATGTGCTTCAACAGCAGATATAGTTGTGTTGCATACTTGGGAGTACGAAGTTGTTGCCACAATTGCATTTGCAAATAAGGAACAAACTCCACCGATTATCTATACCAATCACGGTGATCACTGGTGTTGGTTGGGTACGGGAATTAGCGATGTTGTTGCTAATCTGCGTGAGTCGGGAATGCGTTTATCACAGCAGCGCAGGGGTATTGAACCAAAACGCAATATGCTTCTTCCTACGGTTCTAGAACCAACTATTAGAGAATTTTCTCGTTCGGAGGCAAAGCGACAGCTTGGTATTGATAAAAACAGTGTTCTGCTACTTTCCATTGCTAGAGCAGCTAAGTATAAAACTATTGACTGTATGAATTTTGCTGATGCACATCTTTCATTACTAAAAAAGTACAAGCAGGCCATACTAATTGTTATCGGTCCAGGTGATAGCGACGAAGATTGGTCCGCAGCTATCCAGCAAACCCAGGGAAGGATTCGAGTCCTTGGGCAGACGGAAGATACCTCAGTATTTTACCAAGCTGCTGATATTTATGTAGACTCGTTTCCTTTTGTCTCGAATACTTCACTGCTGGAAGCTGGAAGTTACGGTACTCCTCTAGTGAGTCGCTCCCTATACTCCTCTGAAGCTTGCGAGATTTTCAATGCCGATATGCCCGGTCTCACTGGCAATTTGATTCGAGTGCTAGACCTTGAGGAGTATACAGCAGTCTTGTCGCGCTTGGTCGAAGATGAGGAATTCAGACTTTCTCTGGGGGAGGCAACTAGGACAAAATTAGAGCAAATCCATTGGGGAGCAAACTGGCTGCATTCTCTAGAAAATTTATACCTCCGTGCAGCTAGTTTACGCAGAATAACTACAGACTCAGATTCGACGGTTGAGATGTTTCTTGATGAACCGGATGTTTTTTCCTGTACGCATTTATCACTCGGTACTGCCAATCTTCACAAAATCATGCAGTGGCATATGCCATTAATGCCACTAGAACAACGGCTACATCTATGGTTTAGTTTAGTCAAACAGTATGGTTTTCGTAAAAATCCACTCAATTTTTTACTACCCGAAAGATTTCGTTCGCATTACCACTCCCGGTTACGTTTTTTGCTAAAAGGTTAAGTATTAACATTCATACTTTCTTGACTTGATTATCTCTCGGCTAAAAATTATATCTACCACATCGATCACAAAACTTTAATGGAGTTGCAATTATGCTTGATAGTTTAAGCTGTGAGGGCAATTCATGTTGCCCACTTTAAAAAACGAACCAATTGTCGTAGTTTGTGCTGCTGATGATAACTATGCCATGCAATTGGCAGTAACAGGGCGATCTGCAATCGTAAATCTTCAGGGCAATCTCCAAATACTCCTATTTATTATTGATGGAGGCATCAAGACACACAATAAACAGAAGATACTAAAATCGCTAAATTCAGAAAAGTGTGAAGTTAAATTCTTACCAAAACCTGATTCTTTGCTGGGAAATGATATTGAAGAAGTCAATAAACGCCTTGGTCCAGATGGTAAAACCATAGCCAAATACCTTTCAATTGCCACTTTTTTTAGGTTGCTAATTCCGGAAATTTTACCTAATGAGTTAGAAAAGGCAATTTATCTAGATTGTGACTTAGTAGTTAGAGGAAATTTAGAGCAACTATGGCAAACTGATTTGGGAGATAATTATGTATTAGCAGCACAAGATTCATGGATACCTTATGTGTCAAATCCTAACGGACTGCTAAATTATAAAGAATTAAAAATTTCTTCAGATTCTAAATATTTCAATGCAGGTGTTTTAGTTATCAACCTCAAAAAGTGGCGCACGGATAATATTAGTGCTAAAGCTGTAAATTACCTGAAGCAAAAAACAGAGTATATCCGTTGGCACGACCAGGATGTTTTAAATGCACTACTTGCAAGTCAATGGGGAGAACTCGATCCCAGATGGAATTGTTCACCTAGCAGTGTCTATGGTTTTTCCTCTTGGAAAGAAAGTCCATTCACAGAAGAAGTTTACAACAATCTCATTCGTGATCCTTATATTATTCACTACGTCTCAAATAAAAAACCTTGGACATCTGGTCATACTCTACTTAAAGAATATTTCTTTGAGTATGTAGATATGACAGCATGGTCAGGTTGGAGGCTGACAATTTGGAGAAGGTTTTGCCTGAGGTTGAGTCATGAATTCAAAAAAGCTATACCCATATTTTAGATATGTTTCTTTGTAGATCCAATTCATCTGAGATTAAGTACCAATGACTCATTTTCTTACTAAGCTGTTATATATTACAAAAGGCAATCACAAATCGCTGATGGCGATGCTTTTTCTCTTCATCCTTGTTTCTGGCTTAGAAGTTTTTGGAACCGGAATGATTGCTCCATTCATTGCGATCGCTACTAGTCCAGATGCTATCAAAAATATTTCTTGGTTAAATTTAATTTATAACCAGATTAATTTTCAGTCCGAACAGCAATTTATGATTTTTCTAGGATTGGTAGTTGTTATTGCTTTTTATCTGAAATCATTTTTGGCTTTTAATGCTCAAAAAACAGTGTTCAAATTTAGCTCTGACTTAAAAAGAAAACTGTCTTGCAACCTTCTAAAGGCATATATTGAAGCTCCTTATAGCTACCACTTGCGGATTAATTCAGCAACACTTATTCAGAATATCATTAGCACCACAGATGCAGTTTCTATTGGTGTAGTATCTACATCTTTGACATTTATCTCTAATACTGCAATCGTCCTGGCATTAGTGCTGCTTTTAATCAAAACTAATGCGATCGCCTTGATTCTCATTGCTGTGCTGCTACTTATTTCCTTTGGGTTATTACATCCAATGAAAGATCGTTTAGCTCGTTGGAACAAAGAGGGATTTCATGCTTATGGGGAGATGATTCGGATTACAAATCATGGATTAGGGGGATTGAAAGAAACTCGTATTATTGGTTGCGAATCCTATTTTGAGGATCAGATGGAGGAGCAATCAAACATTTATGCCAAAAGTAGCACTTTAGCTTCAGCCTATAGTAATCTTTCCCGCTTTGTTCTTGAGCCATTAATGATGAGCTTCTTAATAAGCTTTACATTTTTATTCATCACTTTAAATCAAAATCAGACGCAAAATCTCACCGGGATTTTAGGAATTTTTGCACTCGCATTAGTTCGTCTAATGCCAGCAGTGGGAAATTTAATCTCTGGCATTAACGTGATTATAGGCAACATTTATTCTCTTGATCGGCTATTCTTTGATCTTCAGGAGTTGGAAAAAGAAAAGCTGATAAGTGACTTTGATTCTGCTAGAGTTTCTAATAAATTATTGCCAAAAGGGCAGCAAACATTTCGATTTTCTGATAAAGTTATTTTAGATAGCCTCACCTTTCAATATCCAAACACTACAAGAAATGTACTAGAAGACATTTCTCTATCTATTCGCAAGGGAGAGTCTATTGGACTAATTGGTAAATCTGGTGCTGGTAAAACCACTTTGGTTGATGTTATTCTCGGTCTTTTTATCCCTCAATTTGGAGATATAAAAGTTGACGGAGTTTCAATTTATAGCAATTTACGCGCTTGGCAAAATATGCTAGGCTATGTTCCCCAATCTATATTTTTGATTGATGATACCCTTGAGCGGAATATTGCTTATGGAGTTCCTGATCATTTAATTGACCAACATAAATTAAAGAAAGCAATTCAAATGGCTCAACTTAGCGAAGTGGTTGACCAACTTCCAGACGGAGTGAAAACTATTATTGGTGAACGGGGAGTTCTCTTATCGGGAGGACAACGCCAAAGAGTTGGGATTGCACGGGTACTTTATCACGAAAGAGAAATACTAGTTTTTGATGAAGCAACTGCTGCTCTAGATACTGAAACAGAACATCTGATTACTGAAGCAACAAAAGCTTTAGCTGGTAATAAGACAATTATTATTATTGCTCATCGCCTTTCGACAATTGAGCATTGCGATTGTATTTACCAACTTGAGCAGGGTCGAATTATCAAATCAGGTAGTTACCAGGAAGTTGTTGTAGGAAGATGAAGATCAGCAATTATGTCATTTCTCATCCAATTCAAAAATTATTTCAGTGCTTCACTGACTCCTGACCAGCGACAGGAACTAAAAAAGCTTCTTAATTTTAGATTCCGTGGTCTTCAAAATTACCTTTACCAAGTTTTGATAGGCTCTGACCTCAAGGCTCTGGCTGATATTTATGGTACTGATAAGTGGGGTAGTCACTTTTATGCACAACACTATGAAACTCACTTTTCCCCATTTCGACGGAGCAAACTCAATATTTTGGAAATAGGAGTAGGTGGTTACGAAAATCCAAAGGAGGGCGGTGAATCACTTAGGATGTGGCGCACATACTTCCCAAATGCCAACATATTTGGCATTGATATTCACGATAAGACCTACCATGATGAACGTCGGATTAAGACCTTTAAAGGCTCTCAAGTTGATAATGATTTCCTAGATAGTGTCATTAAAGAAATTGGTCAAATTGATATAGTGATAGATGATGGCAGTCACATAAATGCTCATGTCATTCATACCTTCAAGTATCTATTTCCTCGAATTAATTGTAAATGGTATGTGATTGAAGATATCCAAACTTCATACTGGACAGATGATTATGGTGGAACAAGTGAAGATTTGAACAATTTAGGAACAACAATGGGATTTTTTAAATATTTAGTTGATGGACTCAATTATCTTGAGTATAAGCTAGAAGGATATCAACCGACATATTTTGATCTGCATATTATAGCGATATATTTCTATCACAATATGATATTTATCCAAAAAGGATTGAACAATCAATGAAAATAGCTTACGTTACTAATTTTGATGCAAGAGTTATAAGCAACAACTGGTCTGGAATAGGTTATTACATTTCTCAGGCACTTCAAAAGCAATCTATACCTCTTGATTACATTGGACCATTAGAGGATAGATTAGCCCTACAAGTTTTGAGTAAATTGAAAAGTCGTTACTATAAATATTTGGCAAAGAACTATATAAAATACATCAATTCATTGATTTTAAAGGACTATGGAAAACAAATTTATAAAAAGTTGGAGAGCATTGAAGCTGATATTGTCTTTAGTGCAGGAAGTGATTCAATTGCCTATCTGGAATGTAATCAACCGATTGTTTTTTGGGCAGATGCAACCTTTGCCAATATCATAGATTTTTACCCTGGGTATAGTAATCTGTGTCAAGAATCGCTACATAACGCCCATTTGATTCAGAGTATAACTCTACATAAATCTCAGTTAGCAATTTATTCTTCTGACTGGGCAGCCCAAACAGCCATTAACTATTACAATACCGATCCTGAAAAGGTGAAAGTTGTACCTTTCGGAGCAAATATTGAAAGTAATTTAACTATTGATGAAATTAAAAACCAGATTCAATCTAGACCCACAAATCAATGTAAATTGCTATTTATAGGGATGGATTGGTTTCGTAAAGGAGGTGATGTTGCTCTAAAAGTAGCTGAAAAACTGAATAATTCGGGTTTGAAGACTGAATTAACAATTGTTGGCTGTCAACCTAGCGTAGATAAAGCCCTACCTGATTTCGTTAAAGTTCTGGGTTTTATTCCCAAATCTACCTCTGAAGGTCAAAAGAAAGTATACCAACTGATTGCCGATTCTCATTTCCTAATTCTACCTTCAATTGCAGATTGTACTCCTATTGTTTTCTGTGAGGCCAATTCATTAGGAGTACCTTGTATATCTAGAAAAGTTGGTGGAATTACGACAATTATCAAAGATGATTTGAATGGAAAACTATTTGATTGGGATAGTGATCCTACGGAATATTGTGAATATATTTATAATATCTTTACGAATTACAATCAATACAAACAATTAGCTCTCTCTGCTTTTAATGAATATGAATCGCGTCTAAATTGGAGAGTAGCTGGTCAAGAAGTTAGAGATTTGCTCATGACATTAGCATAAAAATTTTAAATATGATGAAGAACATTGAAAAAGTTTTCATTAGACTAAACGGACGGCTAGGTAATCAGTTGTTTCAACTGGCTTTAGCCTTGAATATTTCGCAGCGATTTAAGGTTAAAGTTTTGCTAGATGATTATTTGTCCATACGCCAAGGATTTGAAAGATTCTTATTTAAAGATTTGTCTGTATTTAACTATTTTCAATATTGCTCCAAGCTGCATTCATTTACTAATAGAGTTCAGCATAATTCTACCCTCAGAAAGTTTTATAAGCCAAATAATATATTCATAGAAAGTGAGAAAAATAATTATGAATTAGATTTCGCACAACCATATAAATCATATACGGGATTTTTTCAATCGCCCAGATTTTTCCCAGAAAGAGACGTAATTCTTAAAGCCTTCTCTTTAAGCAGTGAATTTATATGTGAACCGCTTTCGGGACTTTTGGATTTGATGGAAAAAACAGAATGTCTTGCGATTAGTGTTAGAAGAGGTGACTTTTTCGAGAATTTTGGCTTGGGAGTATGTTCAAATGAATATTATATTAATGCCATCAATTTTGTTCGAGACAGAAGATCCATTGATTGTATCTTTGTTTTTTCTGATGATATTGCCTACTGTCGTGAACTCCTAGCTTTGCTTGATTGTCAAGTTATTTATGTGGAAGGATTTACACCTGCAAAATCCTTGTATTTAATGAGTCAATGTAAGCATTTTGTGATTGCAAACAGCACCTTTAGTTGGTGGGGTGCTTGGTTATCAGAGCATAAAGATAAGTTGATAGTTCGCCCCGAACCTTGGAATAATCAACAATCTGTTTTATCTGACTTTCTTCCACCTGGTTGGATTGGATTACCTAAACATCCCATCCTTAAGTCTTCCGCAATATCTAAATCACTGTTTTCGGGCGGCTAAAAAACTCTTGGTTTTCCTTCAACAATACCTTTGCCAAACAAAATAAGAGCCTATAATAAGAGGATTAAGTAATATGGAACCGCTGGTAACAATCATTGTCACTGTTTTTAAACGAGTTGAGTTTATCCGAGAGGCTATCGAGAGCGTTTTAGCACAAACATTTGAGTCCTATGAAATTATTGTTACAGACGATGCAGATAGCGAAGCTGCAAAAACTATTTGCGAATCAGTTAGTAGACCAGATCGAGTTCGTTATCGGTCTAATAAGCGGAGACTTGGTGTAGCATTAAATCTCCGTGTTGCCATATTGGAAGCAAGAGGGAAATATGTGGCTATTCTCAATGATGATGATTATTGGGAACCTAATTTCTTGTTTCGACTAGTATTGCCATTAGAGCAAGATTCTGGACGCGTATTAGCATTTAGCGATCATTGGATCATGCTTCAAGATGGCAAAATTGATATGCAACAAACCGATAGAAATACAAAGATATTCAAAAGAGATAAACTTTCTGAAGGTGAGTTAAGAAACACAACCGATCTCGCGCTCAACAAAACAATTCCCCTTGTACAGGCATCTGTTTTCCGAAAAGAGTTTCTAGATACCGATTTACTCGTTACTAATGTTTCTGGAGCTTATGATTTTTGGATTACTTGTTTACTAGCAGTCAGTGGTCAGCCATTTTACTATGTTGCGGAACGTTTAACTCGTTATAGAACACATCCCCAGATGGAAACGCTTAGACTGGCTGCTGATAAATTTGAGCCAGAAGTTTTCATATACCGTAGTTTGCTGCAAGCGAATTACTTTCCTGAATGGCAAAAGTTTATTGAACAGCAGTTAGCATATATGCTGTATAGGTGTGGCAGGGCTAGATTGGAATTTAACGACATTGAAAAAGCTCGGCAATTATTTAAAGAATCGTTACGCTTATTTCTATCCTGGAAAGCTGTACTAAGGCTGAGTATTACTTACCTACCTAGACCAATCCGTTTAGGCTTGTCCTTCACTCAAATAGTTGATTAGTTTCATAATTATCTCACCTTAAAAGCAACTACTCTCCTAAAAATTTTTAGCTGTTTCTCCTATTCACCGAAATATTAATAAGCGTTACAGTTATGGATAAGAAGTTAATTATTAGCATCATCATCAATAACTATAACTACGATCGCTTTCTCCCAGAAGCAATTAATAGCGCCATTAACCAAACCTATCCTCATACTGAAATTATTGTTGTTGATGATGGTTCAACTGACAATTCCCGTGATACTATTGCTGGATATGGTCAACGCATCATTCCCATTTTCCAACCCAATGGCAAACAAGCTGCGGCTTTTAATAGCGGATTTGCTAAAAGTCAGGGTGATATCATTATTTTTCTTGATTCCGACGATTATTTATTTCCTCATGCTGTTGCACAAATCGTTTCTGTTTGGAAACCAGAACTTTCTAAAGTCCACTATCGTTTAACTGTTATTGATAAGATTGGCAAATCTCTTGGCTATTCTTCTCCTCAAGGATCTGCCCCTCTTTCTAGTGGAGATGTGTCAAAAGTCCTCCTAGATAAGGGTGGATATGTTAGCACTCCCACTAGCGGTAATGCCCTAAATCGTCAGGTTCTGAAAAAGCTTTTTCCCATTCCTGATGAATATAAACTCACAGCAGATGACTATGTATCTTTCCAAGTTCCTTTTTATGGTGATGTGGCGGCAATAGAAGAACCATTAGGTGCTTACAGAATTCATGATACAAATCAATGGGCATTAGCAAATGTCACCGCTGCTCGATTTCAACGCTTTGTACGCCATGATTTACAGAACTTTGCTTTGTTAACCAAAAAAGCTAAAGCATTGGGCTATGAAGTTCCTAATGATTTAGAACAACGCTCAATCGGACGTTTATGGTCGCGGATTATTTCTTTACGTCTAGATTCTCAAAACCATCCAGTTCCCAGCGATCGCCCACTCAATTTAATTTATTGCGGAATTCGCTGTCTATGGAAATACTCAGACTTTAATTGGCAAAAGCGACTTTTCTACAGCCTCTGGTTTATCTGGGTGGGATTGATGCCATTACCTCTAGCTGAACCAATAATTACATGGTTGTTTGCGCCCCAACATCGTCCAAAGTTAGTTGATTGGACTGTGACTAAAATCCGGGCGCTGATTGCCTAAAAAACTTAGTTAAATAAACTCCTAACTTGTTTCTTGAGTTGCTATTGTCTATTTTGGAGATATTTAATGTTAAAACTTAATCTTGGCTGTGGTTTTCATACTCCGAGTGGTTGGTTAAATGTAGACTATGCCATAGGAGCTTGGTTAGCAAAAACTCCAGGTTTTGCTACAATCAATAAAAAATTCAAAATTATTAACCTTAATTGGTCAAATGATATTTTTTTATGTGATCTCACAAAAAAACTTCCTTTGAATCTATCCGTGTTGAAGGAAAAAAAATATCTGCTTATGCCTGTAAGTAAGCAAATTTTGTCCAGTTAGACTCTCTAGGAAACAAGACTTGATGGTTGTATAGAGGATAAAAGCTATAATGACCAATTATTCATCCATACGCATACTTTTTGTGAGTCACACTTACGTTGTCGGTGTCAACCAGGGCAAATTGAATGCTATAGCTTCCCTCTCTTCAAGACGCTGTGCGAAATCCATAGGCATTGCAGAAATTGATGATATTGAAGTGGGTCTTTTGACTCCAAGTAACTGGAAGGCTTTAGAATGGAATCGCCTCATTCCCCTGGAAACACCCTACCCTCATATCCGCACCTACTTCGCTCCTGTTTTATTTAGTGGTCGTGGAGGCGCACATATCTATCCACCCTGGAAAATCTGGCAAGTGCTGAATGTTTTTCGCCCCGATATTGTCCAGGTTGAGGAGGAAGTATTTTCTCTATGTGCTTATCAATTTGCCCTCTGGAGTAGATTTACAGGTAAACCCCTGGTTATTTTTGGTTGGGAAAATATTGATCGGCAACTATCCCTTCCCCGTCGCTGGATCTGTCAATTTGTTCTTAATACTGCTAGTGCAATTATCTCAGGTAATCACGATGGGGCGGAAATTATGTGCCGTTGGGGTTACAAGGGTTTATTAACCGTGATGCCGCAAATGGGTGTTGATCCTGAATTTTTTGCCCCTCGCCCACACCGCAGCACCAGAGGCGATAGCGAAGCGCTGCTGCAAGCAGTTCGCCCATTCCAGATTGGATTTCTGGGACGATTAACCCACAGTAAGGGAATAGACCTGATTTTTGCTGCTGCTCACCAGTTGCGGGAACAGGGTTTCAACTTCCGCATCCTGATCTGTGGATCTGGTCAACATGAAGCGGAACTAAACCAGATATCCCAAGAACAAGAGGTGGCAGATTGGGTAATCTGGCAGGGCGCTGTCCGTCATGAACAAGCACCAGAGATGATTAGTCAGTTTGATGTCTTAGTGTTACCTTCCCGTACCACTCCTGAATGGAAAGAGCAATTTGGTCACGTCCTAATTGAAGCTATGGCAATGGGAGTTCCCGTAGTTGGTTCTAACAGTGGGGAAATTCCCAATGTCATTGGACGAGAAGATTTAATTTTTCGAGAAGAAAATACTCGGGAATTGGCGGCCATATTAGCACGTCTGATTAGTGAACCCCAGTGGTGTCAAGAGATTAGTAATTATTGTATTCATCGCGTCAATCAACTTTACTCCCATGAACGGATTGCTTCTCGTCTAAATATTTTATGGCAGAAAGTATTGGAGCAAAAAAACAGTGAACTTGTTCTGAATTAAGAGGTGAAATAAATGCCACAGTATGTCTTTTGGGAGGTAGATCATCAATGCGGTTAGTGATCGTTCGTAGAGAACCTGGTGTTGCTCTGAGTATGGATGTCTATGCTGACAATTTAGTTACCGAATTAAAGGCAATCCGTCCAAATTGGGAAATTATCGAAGTTGCACCCCAACCTTGGAGCAAAAGCCAAGAAAACCTGTGGCACTCTGGCACTGGTATCCGCAAGTATTATGAACGCTATTGGCATCATCCCCAACAAGTTTGTCAGCTAGAAGGAGACATTTATCACATTATTGATCATACCAATGCTCATGTTGCTTATTGGTTGAAAAAGAAAGGCAAACCTATTATTATTACCTGTCATGACTTAGTGCAGTTTGTCTATCCAGAAATTCTCAAAGGACAATCCCGTTTTCCCGCTTTCAGTATGGCATCTTGGCAATTTTCAGTTAAAGGAATGTGTTATGCTAATTGTGTCATTGCTGTTTCCTCAAATACAGCTAAGGATGCTCATGAAAGGTTGGGTATTGCATTAGATAAAATTCTGGTAGTTCCCAACGGAGTCGAAGCATCGTTTCAGCCATTACCATCAGAGGAAATAAAATATTTTCGGCAAAAATATCAGAGATACCCTGAAGAAATATGTTTACTTAATGTTGGTTCAACTCACCAAAGAAAGAACATTATTACTGTGTTGAAAGTGCTAAAAACTCTAAAAAAGAGGGGACTATTAGTGCGTCTTTGGCGTTGTGGTGGTAAATTCACACCCGAGCAAATAGACTTTATTAAAGAACATAATCTTGAGCAACATATTCTGGATTTTGGTATTGCTGATAAAAACATTCTCATTCAACTTTACAATGCAGCCGATGTTCTCTTAGCACCATCTCTTTATGAAGGTTTTGGTTTGACGGTTATCGAGGCAATGGCGTGCGGATTGCCCGTAATTACTTCTAACGTTTCATCCATCCCAGAAGTAGCTGAGAATGCTGCTATCATGCTTAATCCCATGGATATTAAAAGTATGGCTTCTGCTATCTATCATCTTCACATTAATCCTGTCTACCGCAAGCAATTAATAGATCAAGGGCTACTTAGATCAAAATCTTTAACATGGAAAAGAACATCTGAACAAATAGCTTTAAATTATGAAAAACTAATTGGCTTTTTCCGCAAAGGTTAACTGAAACAATTTTCTAACTTTGTATTACCAGTCTAGATAAAACTTAATGGGTCAGGTTTACATTTTTATCAATAAATTGACTGCATTTAAAGGTTCTCAAAATAGCTGATTAGGATTATAAACAAAATTAGGAGTAGAGATAATTTTATGATGAAACTGCCTAGACTAAAGATGGTTAACCGAGATGAGTGGTTAGTGGATGCCTGTCGTAAAAAACGGGTATTACATATTGGGTGTACTGATTACCCAATTACCACTGACAAAATTACCAATGGTAATTTGCTTCATGCTAGATTAGCAGCAGTTGCTACCAAGATTATTGGTCTTGATATTGACAAACAAGGAATAGAAACCTTATCAAAGCTAATGCCTAATCAAGTTTTCATAATTCACAGTGCGGAAGAACTACAATCCTGTGAAGAACTTCAAGACCAAATTTTTGACGTGATTGTAGCGGCTGATGTCATAGAGCATCTTTCAAATGTTGGGTTATTTCTAGCCAGTATTCAAAAATTGCTTACCCCAGGTGGCTGTCTTTTAATTTCAACTCCTCAATCCTTTTCTATCAAACGCATGATACCTATGGTTTTTTCAGGATATGAATATGTTCATCCTGATCATAGTGCTTATTATTCAGTCGCAACCTTGTCTTGCTTATTGTCTCGTTATGGACTAAATGCCAAAGAAATTTATATGTTTCAATGGCATAATCCAACAATCAAAAATAGGTTAGTAAATACATTCTTATGGCCTATTTTGTACTTATCTGGAGGACGTTTATGTGATGAAATTGCCTTAGTTATTGACTAGTATTACCAACTGTCAAAATCTCAAATCCTGAAAATTGTATCAATGATTACTAGCCTGCAAAATATGGATTTATCAAATCATAAAATATATTTTCAAAAATCAGAAAATTAAGGTTCTGAGGTATTCAATATCATGTATTTGCAGTCACCTACAAGTAAGAAACAGAAAAAAAATGGAGTAATTGATAATACCAGCTTAATTATCTTGTCCTTCTCCACAGTTTTTTACTCTCGCATTTTTTGTGCAATTACTCGCGCTCCCTCAATTCTTAACCTTGCCCACTTCGTAGTTGTTCCCTTTGTTTTAGGAGTTATATTATTCACAAGTCGCTCAAAAGATCACAAACAGATTGCAATTGCCTATTCTTTCTTATTGGGAATTTTCATTTTTCTCGTCGCAGTATTGGCTAGTGCTTTATGGAATAACACAGGCTTAATTAATGCCATTGTCTCTTTCATGATGCTTTGCGAACCCTTCATTTTCCTCTTGTCCATCGCCTGTATTCCCATGTCGGCTAAATCTGTTACACGCATCAAAAATTGGTTGATCTGGTCTGTTTTAATTAATTTTGTTCTCGCTGCTGTCCAAAAACCCCTAATTGATGCTGGAAAACTCTATGCTAATGGATTTAATGGCACCGATGGATGCGGTGGAGTCTTTTTCGTTTCCGGTGCGGGAAATTATGTATCGGCTTCGGTATCAGTTGTCTTTGCTCTCTACTTCTTCACTAATCAAAAAACTTTTCCATTATGGATGAGAATCGTGGCTATTATCGCCGCTTTCTGGCAGATTCTATTTTCTGACTCCAAACAAATTGTACTTGCTTATTTGATTGCCTGGGTTCTTCTAATCTTGGTAAATTCAAAGGATTTTGGTAAAACTATCAAATTTCTGAGTGCGATCGCTATCTTCGGATTTGGATTTCTTTGGTGTGTACAAAACTTAGAGGCATTTGCCGCATTTACATCTTGGGCGCGACCGGAACTTTATGGAGCAGATGGTTATGCTTGGTATACCAAATTCTACTCAGTGCGTTCCATTTTATCTCATTACCAATCCCCTCTAGATTGGTTGTTTGGTCTAGGTCCAGGGCATACTGTCAGCCGTCTAGGAGTCTGGTTTCTTAAAGATTATTGGTCTATACTCGGACCACTAGGTGCTACCACCAATCCAATTAGTCGGGAAGGAATGGAATTTTGTGTTAGTTCTTGGCTTTGTTCTGGTTCAAGTCTCTTCAGCCCCATTTTTGGCTGGGCTGGAATATGGGGAGATTTAGGACTTTTGGGTGTAGGAGCATACCTATTTTTATGCTATTTAGCTTGGCAACACTTTCGTTTAAATGATTCTTTAAAAGTTACTTTACTGGCTGTTTTCGTCATGGGTTTTATTTTTACTCAAATGGAAGAACCAGGCTTCATGCTCTCTATCGCTTTTATTCTAGGACTAGCATGGCAAGAAAGACAATTGAAGAAAAAGATACAGACAGTCAGGAGAGAGAAAGAATTTCCCAATTACCAATTACCAATTACCAATTCCCTATGAAGATTTTAATCTCTGCTTACTCCTGCGAACCAGGTATGGGTTCTGAGCCTGGTGTGGGTTGGAATATTGCCCGCGAAGTTGCCAAATATCATGAAGTCTGGGTACTTACTCGACCCGATGAGAGTCAGGATATTATTAACGCAGAATTGGCACGCCACCCCATTCCCAATCTTCACTTTGTTTACTTTACTCTCCCGTTTTGGCAGGATAGTAGACGCTGGGGACAGTCTGGGGGAATGCAGTTTCACTATTACCTCTGGCAAATTCAGGCATATTTTGTCGCCCGTGACTTACATCAGAAAATTGGCTTTGACTTGATCCACCATGTCACCTTTGTAAAATATTCCAGTCCTTGTTTCCTGTCACTGCTACCCATTCCCCTGGTTTGGGGTCCTGTAGGTGGTGGAGAATCAGCACCAGCGAGCTTTTGGCAGGATTTTAGCTTAAATGGCAAAATTTACGAAATTGCCCGTAGCGGCGCTCGCTGGCTGGGAGAGCAAGACCCGTTTGTCCGTCTTACTGCTCAAAGAAGTGCTGTAGTCCGAGCTACAACTAAGGATACAGCCCAGCGCCTCTATAAAATGGGTGTGAAGTATATGCAGATTTTGCCGGAATCAGGGTTATCAGCGGCAGACATAGAGCATTTAAATCAATATGAAATCCCTAATGAGCCAATAGTGAAATTTATCAGTATGGGTAGACTGTTACACTGGAAAGGGTTTCATCTGGGACTACGTGCCTTTGCTCAAGCAAATCTACTAAATACAGAATACTGGATTGTGGGAGATGGACCAGAATGGCATCAACTGCAAACTTTAGCATCAGATTTAGGAATTGCTAAAAAAGTGAAATTTTGGGGTAGATTGCCCCGTGAAAAGGCTTTAGATTTGTTAAAGAACTGTCATCTGCTAGTTCATCCCAGCTTACATGATTCTGGCGGGTGGGTGTGTATGGAAGCAATGGCAGCGGGTCGTCCCGTTATCTGTCTAGATTTAGGCGGACCTGCTGTTCAAGTTACTGAGGAAACTGGCTTTAAGATTGCTGCTGATGAACCATATCAAACTGTCCGTGACTTAGCGGCCGCAATGATTTATTTAGTTCAAAATCCAGAACTCATGGTTAGTATGGGTCAGGCTGGCCGGAAGCTAATAAGTGAAAACTACAGTTGGCAAGTTGTCGGAGAGCGTTTAAACAAACTTTATTTAGAAGTTGTCACCAGAAAAGTTTCGGAAACTGACCTTGGATCTCAAGTTTTTTGAAACTACTTTTAACTAATTAATTTTTCAGACTTTGAGAATATGCACATACTAATTCCCGCTTTACATAGGCCTACAAAACCAACAGGTGTTTGCCGATACGCTGCAAATCTGGCTCAATGTCTGGCTGATACTCCAGAGGTTAAGAAAGTGACCTTAATTGTCGGAGTATGGCAAAAAGATTACTTTGAACTATTCTTTAATTCCCACAAAATTCAGTTAATTAGTATAGAGATTCAAAATAGTTCATTGGCAAGAAATATCTGGTTTTTATTTGGTTTACCAAAATTAGCAAAACATTTTAGTCCTGATATTGTTCATTTACCATTCCCATTTCCTTTTATACGTCCACTTTTTTCTTGTCCTGTTGTTGCGACAATACACGATTTGTATCCTTATGAAAAACCAGAGGTTTTTGGATATCCAAATGTTATCTTTAATCGGTTTTTTTTTAAACAATGTATAGAAAGTAGTGATCGTCTTACCTGTGTTTCTAAATCCACACTCAGCAGTCTTAAATCATGCTTTCCAAATATTCAATTAATTAAAGCCGTCAGTGTTATTTATAATTATGTAGATTTTAGTGCTGTTATTGCTGAATCACCTCCTACTTTAGATATTAGTAATAATGATTCTTTTTTGTTATGTGTTGCACAACACCGAAAAAACAAAAACATAGATTTGTTAATTCAAGCTTTTTATTTTTTGCATAATAATGAATCTCTAAAAAATGATACTAAACTAATTATTGTTGGTAATACAGGACCAGAAACAGAGAGGTTTTTCAAGCTAATTCATGATCTCTCTCTTCAAGATCAGGTGATATTTATTCATGCAATTAAAGATAACGAATTATGTTGGTTGTATCAAAAATGTCAACTTTTTATTGCCGCTTCATCTCAGGAAGGATTTTGTTTGCCTTTAGCGGAAGCTCTATACTTTTCTTGTCAGGTAGTTTGTTCTGATATTCCCATATTTAGAGAAATTGGTGGTTTTAATTGTTGTTATTTTGATCTTCAAGGTAATGCTGTTGAAAATCTCTCACAAACCATTATTTCTACCTTAGAACAGCCTTTAAATAGAACTACTGATAATTTTCATTTTTCTAAATTGGATATAGCAGATCAATATCTAAAATTTTACAGTAACACGCATTGGCTCAACAAGTAGCGGTAGTAGAGGAAAATACGTGAAATAATCAATCCCTTAATTTTATTTTTTATAAGTAGGTTAACACAATAAAACCAAACTCTGTAAAGAAACGTAAAATCAAAGGCTCATACTACATTGTGAAGTGTGGAATGTGGGTTTTTAGTCTAAAGTCCAGTAATCACTAATCACTATAAATAAAAAGAGAGTGGGAAGAGGCATACCAAAAGCCTAAAATCTCCCACTCTACATTTACTGCTGTAGCGTTCAGGAATATAAATACTGCCAGTTATTTACGGGGGTTGATATAATAAAGACAGTGTTTATAGGGGGTGATTAGATTCCCATTGCAGTAAATGTTAAACCTGATTATTATTATTTTTGAGTCAATAAATGCCAAATTAATTATCTACAAATCATTGTTATTTATGCTAGAAGATGTTACCATAAACTATGGTTTTCTATAAAAAAATCAATATTTAGTAGCATTGAATAACTACAATATTGAATTTCTTTATCTGGAATCAATGTAACTTATATGATTAAAACTTGGTTGCCAAGTTGGCACTTTCTCAAAAGTCTTATATTTTCAAGTTTTCAGCGGTGTGTTGACATATATTCAACAAGTTAATGGGGGTATGGGATTTTCTCAGGTGGCAAAAAAAATTATAGCGGATTTTTGCTGTCAGATGATGAAGAGGAGGAATTTCTGGATTTATGACGTTTTTGAGGGGACAATTTTTGACTGTTGCGGGTGCGTTGAGTGGTTTTTTGTGTCTCTATTGAAGTTTGAAGTGAGTAAAAAATTACAAAAGAACCCGTAGCACAACAAACAGCGATCGCTATTACCAACCATGGTGGGATAGAATTACTAGAATCGGAAAATGTGGCAATAGGGGATTTCTGAATAGATAAAAATGGGGCTTCTTCTTGTGCTTTCTGTGGCACATAGCCAACATAACTCAATTGCTGATAGGCAAAAATTGTCATTCCTATAGGAATGAGAAATAAGCTAAAGAACCAGATCCAAGGGTATTTTATCACTATATTTCCTATAGTTTTTATCTATCAATTTCACCTTCATCTTAATTACACAAGTCATAGTTAAGACAAGGGAAAAATAAATAAATATTTCCCCTTGCTAGTCTTTGTTAATTAACTGGAGAATGTCTTTCAATTGCTAGTTGAATCAACTTATCTACTAATTGGGCAAATGGTATACCAGTATTAGCCCAGAGTTGGGGATACATACTTGTGGAGGTAAACCCTGGTAAGGTATTAATTTCATTGATGAAAATTTCTCCCGTAGTTTCCACATAGAAAAAGTCTACTCTAGATAAACCAGCAGCATCAACAGCAGCAAAAGCTTGTAAGGCCATTTCTTGAATTTGCTGTGCTACTAACTCTGGTAAATTTGCGGGAATGAATAAATCCGCTTTACCAGGTGTATATTTAGTTTCGTAGTCGTAAAAATCACTATTAAAAGTAATTTCACCGATGACTGACGCTTTCGGGTGATCATTACCTAAAACGGCACATTCAACCTCTCTAGCGACAACTCCAGCTTCGACGATAATGCGTCTATCATAGGTAGCAGCATTATCTAATGCTACCTCTAATTCTTGACGCGATCGCACTTTAGCAATTCCCACTGATGAACCTAGATTAGCAGGTTTGACAAAACAAGGATAGCCCAATGCGGCCTCAATTTCATCACATAATTTCGGAAATACACAAGGATTTGACCAAATTTCCGCTCTTGTGACAGTTTTATATTTGACTTGAGGTAATCCCGCTTGCGCGAAGGCCATTTTCATGGCAATTTTATCCATTCCCGTTGCTGAACCCAATACCCCAGAACCGACAAAGGGAACTTGTGTTAAAGTTAATAAACCCTGTATTGTCCCGTCTTCTCCATTTGGACCGTGAAGAATGGGAAACCAAAGCTCAACTTGTGCGGTTTCGGGTGGGAATTGCCATAAATTAGGGGTTGTAGAGAGGATTTCTTGGGGAATACCAGATTCTAGAACTTGTTGCGCGATCACTCCAGATTGCCAAACTCCATCTTTTTGGATATAAAAAGGCAAAATTTCGTATTTATTAGCATTTTCTTCTAATTTTAGACCTTGAGCGATCGCCCTTGCAGAAATTATTGAAACTTCATGTTCCCCGGAACGTCCACCAAATAGCAAACCCACCCGTAGCTTATTCATTTTCTTATATATCTCCAAAACCCGCAATTTCCATTATTACCAAAGAAGAGCAATGGATCTCTACCTGATCTATATTATTTATTATAAATAGTTCTTCCTCGTCGTACTCATGATAACATATTTTAAATCAATTGTCAACTCTCCTAAGTAGGGGAAACCCAGCTAAATTGTACAATCCTAATATGGCTAAATCTTGTGGTGCGAGCATCCTGCCCGCTTTCATTATACAAATTAAATGCAGTACAGCTTAATACTTCTCTATAGGAGGCAGAGCCTCAAAGTCTGGTAACTAGTAAATAAAGCTGTGTGACAACTAATAAAATTCTTAACCTTCACAAAAAAATCTAGATTCAGTGGCAAAGTGAATATATTTGTGTTACCCTAGTACAGTTGTCAAAAATTCCGCACATCCAGGAATTCGGGTGTTTCTGAATTTGAGAAATGCACCTGGGTGGAGGTTTAACCCGAATAGGAGTAACAAAATATGCCAGTAGTTTCCTTGGCTCAATTGATGGAGTCTGGTGTTCACTTCGGTCATCAAACCCGACGCTGGAACCCAAAAATGGCTCCTTATATCTACACCTCACGCAATGGTGTACATATCATAGACTTGGTGCAAACAGCCCAGTTGATGGATAATGCCTATAATTATATGCGGACTCAATCAGAGCAAGGTAAAAAATTCCTGTTTGTGGGAACTAAGCGCCAAGCAGCGGGAATTATTGCTCAAGAGGCTCTGCGTTGTGGTTCTCACTATATTAACCAACGTTGGTTGGGGGGAATGCTGACGAATTGGGCAACAATTAAAACCAGAGCAGAACGTCTCAAAGATTTAGAACGGAGAGAAGAAACCGGTGCCCTGGATTTATTACCCAAGAAGGAAGCTTCCATGCTGCGTCGGGAAATGACGAAGCTACAAAAATACCTGGGCGGTATTAAGAATATGCGGAAAGTCCCGGATATTGTGATCATTGTTGACCAAAAACGGGAATATAACGCAGTTCAAGAATGCGAAAAATTGGGTATTCCCATTGTGTCCATGTTGGATACAAACTGTGACCCAGACGTTGTGGATATTCCTATCCCAGCCAATGATGACGCAATTAGATCCATTAAACTAATTGTTGGTAAATTAGCAGATGCTATTTATGAAGGTCGTCACGGTCAGCTAGAAGTAGAAGAAGATTACGAAGATTACGAAGATTACACTGACGAATACGACGAAAGTGATGTCACTGATTCATCAGACGAAGAATAAACATCTGTAAATCAGGATTTAAAGATTCTAAGATGAGTCCTGATCATCTTAGAATCTTAATTAATATTTGTATCTGTCAAGTTAGGAATTGAGGCAACATGGCGGAAATATCTGCAAAACTCGTCCAAGAGCTACGCCAAAAAACCGGTGCTGGCATGATGGACTGCAAAAAGGCGCTGAAGGAAAATGATGGTAATATCGAGGCTGCCACAACCTGGCTACGGCAAAAAGGTATTGCTAAGGCCGACAAAGGTAGTGATCGTATTGCCGCAGAAGGTCTGGTAGACACCTATATTCAGCCTGGTGGTCAGGTAGGTGTACTCATAGAGGTAAACTGTCAAACGGACTTTGTTGCCCGGAATGAGGCTTTTAAAGCCCTAGTGAAGAACTTGGCTCAACAAGCTGCCACTGCCAATAGTATTGAGTCTTTATTGGCTCAACCTTATATTAAAAATCCCAGCGTTACTGTTGAGGAATTTATCAAAGAAACAATTGCTACCCTTGGGGAAAATATTCAAGTGCGGCGGTTTGTTAATTTCTCTCTTGCTAATGGCACACCAGGAGTAGCAGACAGCTACATTCACACTGGTGGTCGTGTTGGTGTATTGTTGGAATTAACCGCTGAAACTGCTTCAGCAGTTGCTAATGAAGAATTCCAAGGCTTGGCCAAAAATGCTGCCATGCAAGTTGCCGCTTGTCCCAATGTGGAATATGTAAGCGTGGACAAAATTCCTGCCGAACTTGTCCAAAAAGAAAAAGACATCGAAATGGGTAAGGACGACTTGGCTAACAAACCAGAGAACATTAGGGAAAAGATTGTTCAAGGTAGAATTGAAAAGCGCCTGAAAGAAATGACTTTACTAGATCAACCTTATATTCGTGATCAGAGTATTTTGGTAGAAGACTTAGTCAAGCAAGTAAAATCTAAAATTGGCGAAGAAGTTCAAGTCGGTCGCTTTGTTCGCTATGTACTCGGTGAAGGCATCGAAAAGAAAGAAATTAGCTTTGCTGAGGAAGTTGCTGCCCAAATGGGTGCTAAGTAATTTCATCATTGGTCAGTGGTCAGTTGTTAAGAAGATATACTTAATGGATTGCTGTTGATGATAGACTTTTAGTTCTGACTCATGACTATTTCTATTTACAGGCCAGCGTGTTCTACGTGGCCTGTATTTTATTAAATGATGATTATTTTCTCAGAAGTACCTATATTTGTAGTCAGGGGCAATTGATTGATCATTGACAATGGACAACACAGAAAAGACTATTACCAGTCTAAAATTATGGCGAGAGCAATTGAACGGATAGAAAAAGACATTATTGCATTAAAAGAGGCGACCAGAGCGATCGCTCAACAACTCAATTTAGCTTATGCTAGATATATAGATACTTTGGGGCTGGCTTTACAAAAACAATTGATTTTAGCCAGTTATTACTTGTGTACCCAAGGATATCCCGATCAATTTCTTAACTTATCACTGACTCAACGGCAAAAATTACAACAAGGTATTCGTCAATTAAGTCAACAAGCTGCCCAGGAATTAATTAGTTATATTCAGCCTCCAGAAGTTACCCAAACAGAAGTAATTTTAGAAACAGACGAAGAAGACGAACAAGAAGAAAAGAACGAACAAGAAGAAAATCAACAACAGCCCCAAGCTTTAGATCCTTCTAATCCTATAGAACTGGTACAATGGCAACAAGATGTAGAAGAAGGAATTGAAGAAACTTTAAAAAAAGTCTCCCAAAGGGCTAATATTCTCATCCAAAAAACAGGGGTTTTACCCAAAAAACTACCAGAAGCGATTTTAGCCGCTGCAACTACTGCTTCAGAATCTTCTAGTGATATGATGCCCAGCTTTCCCAATATATTAAACTTAGTTATAGAAATTAGTGATCAGGAAGATGCGGAAGATTCTATCACTCAGATTATGGCTATTCACTTGCGACTGGAAGAAATAGAATTTGCTGATGTGACACTATTGACAGATCGGAAAGGAATTCGTAATATTTTAATGCAACTGAGTAAATTAGGACGTGAGTATCAAAAAAGACAAAAAGAACTGAAGATTGCTGAAGCTGAAGCTGCTTGGCGTGCTAGTTGGTTTGAGGATTAGTCAGCCTTTAGGGGAATAAAAATATATGAGCATTTCTATCAAGAAAATCTATTTTTCAAAACTCGATCATCTCTATATCTCTTAACAAATAACCAACAAGTAATAACTAATAACCAATGACTAACAACTAATGACCAATGACTAATAAAACACCTGATTGGATAAGATTGCATAAAGCCCTAGCATTTGAAGCGGAAAATGGCTTTATAGATTTAGTAGGTAAGCAACACCGCTTTAGTGAATTTTTAAGTTTGACCTTTGGTAAATTTCCCCTGGGCTTACCTCAAAAAGAACGTTCTCGTTGGCAAGAAATAGCAATGCAATTTGCCAATTATCCAAATTTGGCATTAGCAGAAAAAAAAGATTTAGTGGCAGAAGTTAGAAAATATCTGAATCAATTAGAAAAAGAATTAGAAACAAAAACTCCCCCAAAAATTTACGAACTTAAAAGTCAAAATTCTAAAAATCAAAATCCCACCACTCCAATTGTTGCCGAAGTCAGTAAAAAACTAGCTCCCAAAATTGATCAAAAACTTAGCATTTTACCAGAAATCGGTATTAAAAAAGCTGAAAGTTTAGCCCGATTAGATTTACATACCGTCCGTGATTTATTATTTTATTATCCTCGTGATCATATTGATTATGCCCGTCAGGTAAATATTAGTGAATTAACTGGAGGGGAAACAGTAACTATCATAGCGACGGTGAAAAGGTTTAATTTCTTTACCAGTCCTAAAAATAAAAAATTATCAATTTTAGAATTAATTCTCAAAGATAATACAGGACAAATTAAAGTTAGCAGATTTTTTGCAGGTGCGCGTTTTACTAGTCGCGGTTGGCAGGAAACTTTAAAACGCAACTATCCTGTAGGTAGTATGTTGGCAGCTTGTGGATTAGTCAAAGGTGGTAAATATGGCTTAACTTTGGATAACCCAGAATTGGAAGTTTTAGCAAATCCTGGAGATCCTATTGATTCTCTCACCATTGGGCGAGTTGTGCCTATTTATAGCTTAACTGAGGGAGTAGTCGCTAATACTGTCAGACAGGCTGTAATGACGGCTTTAACAGCAGCAGTTAATTTAAAAGATCCTTTGCCTAAAGGTTTACGAGAAAAATATGATTTAATGGAATTAAAAGAAGCTATTCCTAATATTCATTTTCCTAAAGATAGTGACTCTTTAAAAATTGCTCGTCGTCGCTTAGTATTTGATGAATTTTTCTATTTACAAGTTGGTTTATTACAACGTCAGAAACAAGCTAAAACAATTCAAACTGGTGCCGTTCTTACACCCAAGGGAAAATTATTAGAAAAATTCCAGAAAATTCTCCCTTTTAAATTTACCGGCGCACAGCAACGAGTTATTAATGAAATTCTCACCGATTTACAAAAACCTACACCCATGAATCGTTTAGTTCAAGGTGATGTTGGTTCAGGTAAAACTGTCGTTGCTGTTATGGCTATTTTAGCCGCAATTCAATCAGGTTATCAAGCAGCGTTAATGGCTCCCACGGAAGTATTAGCAGAACAGCATTATCGTAAGTTAGTTAGTTGGTTTAACCTACTACATTTACCTGTGGAATTGTTAACAGGTTCGACAAAAATAGCTAAAAGACGAGAAATTCATGCTCAATTAGAAACTGGTGAATTACCTTTATTAGTTGGAACTCATGCCTTAATTCAAGATAAAGTTAATTTTCAAAGATTGGGTTTAGTGGTAATAGATGAACAGCACCGTTTTGGGGTACAACAAAGAGCAAAATTACAACAAAAAGGCGAACAACCTCATGTTTTAACAATGACTGCAACTCCTATTCCTCGCACTTTGGCATTAACGGTACATGGGGATTTAGATGTTAGTCAAATTGATGAATTACCACCAGGTAGACAACAAATTAAAACCACTTTATTGACTGGTCATCAAAGAACACAAGCTTATGATTTAATCCGTCGAGAAGTTGCCCAAGGTAGACAGGTTTATGTAGTTTTGCCTTTGGTAGAAGAGTCGGAAAAATTAGATTTGCGTTCCGCTGTAGAGGAACATCAAAAATTACAAGAAAGCGTTTTTCCTGATTTTCAAGTTGGGTTATTACATGGACGCATGACTTCAGCGGAAAAAGAGGAAGCTATTCACAAATTCCGCGATAATGAAACTCAAATTATCGTTTCTACCACTGTGATTGAGGTGGGTGTAGACGTGCCTAATGCTACTGTAATGTTGATTGAACACGCGGAGAGATTCGGTTTATCACAATTACACCAATTACGGGGGCGTGTAGGACGGGGCGCAGCGCAATCCTACTGTTTATTAATGAGTAGTACAAGAAGTGCAGATGCTCAACAGCGTTTAAAGGTATTGGAACAGTCCCAAGATGGGTTTTTTATCTCTGAAATGGATATGCGGTTTCGCGGTCCGGGGGAAGTGATGGGAACTCGCCAATCTGGTGTAGCGGATTTTACCTTAGCTAGTTTGGTGGAAGATGAGGACATTTTGCTGTTAGCGCGACAAGCAGCGGAAAAGGTGATTGATATTGATGCAAGTTTAGCCCGTTGGCCGTTAATGCAGGATGAGTTAAAGTATAGGTATGCGCGGTTAATGGGTGGCGCGATTTTGACGTAAAATAACTGAGTAAAATCTTAGTTAACGGGAATGGCGATAACTTTTACAGACAGAGAAATGCAAAGAGCATGGCGTGAAAATTTTTTTGCCTCTCATAATCATAATAGAGTCCGAACTAATGCTCACCGCTTATTATTATTTTATGCCGTTGAATGTGGTTTAAAAGCAGTTTTGATGAAGCGAAAGAAAGTAAGTCGTACTGATTTATATCCAGAAATATTAAAATATGGACATGATCTAAATGAGTTGTTAGAGGGTTTATACCCTGGTAATAATTCATTACAAATTTGGAAACTACCAGAACAGTTATTTATTCAAGATATTCAGGATAATTCTTATGTTAAGATAAAACAAGAACGACAATTAACGCCTGATAACATTAACCAGATTTGGCGCTATGGAGGGAAGTTCATCTTAAAAAAAGATGAGAGTGAGAATAAACGGGAAAAAATAACAGACGAAGACATAGAAAAAAAAATTGTTAAACATTGTTGAATTGATTAAAACAGAACTTCAAGGACTATGAAAGATTTTCAATTACTGACTTGGCTTGATATTAGAAGAATTTTTCGCCCTAAAATAGTAGCGTTGAAGCGTAGTGTAATAAGGAAAGGGATTTTGTAATTATCTTTTTTTTGAAGTTAATCTTAACTCAACTGATTCCGAAACTTACTCACAAGCGAGTTCAGACTATACCACCACCACAGGGACTTTGACTTTTAATAGCGGTGTTACCAGTCAATCAATTAACATACCCATTCTGAACGATTCTATCAATGAAGTAAATGAAACTTTTACCCTGACCCTTACATCTCCCACAAATGCCAACTTGGGGACTCGAACCAGCGTCACTACAACTATCAGCGATACTCTCACAGCCTCTGTCACCACTACCCTACCGACCAATGTTGAAAACCTCACCTTAACAGGAACAACGGCTATAAACGGTACGGGTAATGCGGGTAATAACATCCTCCAAGGTAATAGTGGCAATAACATCCTGTCAGGACTCAATGGTAATGATACACTTTGGGGAGGAGTTGGTAATGATACCCTGACTGGAGGAGATGGTAATGATACACTTTGGGGAGGAGTTGGTAATGATACCCTGACTGGAGGAGTTGGTAATGATAAATATCTATTTCAAAGCAGTGGTGTCTTTAGTAGTGCTTTAGGTACTGACTATATTACCCAGTTTGAAGCTGGACAAGATCAGATTGTATTAAGTAAAACTACGTTCGCCGCCATTACTAATGCTGTGGGGCAAGCTTTCACTGACTTTGCGGTTGTCCCTAATGATACTTTAGTGGATGCTAGTAATGCTCGTATTGTCTTTAGTCAAGGGACTAGAAGTATATTCTATAACCAAAATGGCAACCTTCTCGGTTCAACAGCAGTGTTTAAGTTTGCTTATTTAGGTAATTCGGGGATCACCCTCGGTAGTAGCGATTTCATTTTGGTTAGCTAGTTTTTAAGACTTCTACTTTTGTTTGCTTTTATCATAAATCTGGCTTGCTGAATAAAGCTAAAACCATTTATTAACAAAGGGTTTCGCGGATTTTTACCACAAAAAAGTGCCAGGTTTTCGCTAATGGTGTCTCAAAATGAATTGCATTTTTCTTTGTCGGAGTTGGAAAATTGAGGATATCCAAACAGTTAAAACTGTTCCCTGTTCCCTGTTCCCTGCCCTCACAGACAACTTTTTCAGCAAGCCCTAAATATGACTTTAAACCTTATGCTTATGCAGCGGTAATTAATTAATAAATAAATTACCGCTACTTTCCTTAACTATTCTCTACTAGTATGTGAACTTAATTTGTGATTGCTAGGAGTAGGAGAAACTTCACCGTGGGCTGTTCTTAACTTGGGTTTAGGACTACCGCCACCGTTACTACGTCTTTCATCGTTACCTTTACCTTCTTTTGACCAAGAAGAACGGCCTCTCCCGCTTCCAGAACCACGTAAGCCACCACCACGTTCGCTTTCCCGTTCTGAACCATCACCAACATCTATCCGGCGTTTGTTAATTCTGGGTTTGGGAGTTGGGCTTTCTTCTACAGGTAAATCCACTCCTGATAGCAGCCAAGCGGGACGGGTTTGATCATAAGCGATTTGTAAAGCAGCCGCAGCGATCGCATGAGTATCGTATTCTGCAATCATTTCGCTGATAATGGGCAAGAATGAAGCTAACCGTTCACCTGTTAAAGCTTCAGCTACTTGTCCTCTTAACTTCTGAATATGTTGAGCTTCAATCTGCGCTTTAGTAGGAATAGACAGAATTTGCCAAGTTTGGCGGTTATGGCGTTCAAAAGCCTGTTGTTTGCGGCGTTCAAAAGCCTGAACCAAAGAAATGGCTGTTCCTTCTTTTCCCGCGCGACCAGTACGACCAATGCGGTGAACATAGGTTTCCACACTATCAGGTAAATCAAAGTTAATCACATGAGAAAGTTGATCAACATCTAAACCCCTAGCTGCAATATCAGTAGCTACTACCCAACGCACTTGACGGTTACGGAAGCGAATTAATAGACGTTCCCGCGCTTGCTGGGACAAATCACCATGATATTCATCTACACTATGACCAGCAGATTGCAATTGACTGGTTAATTCTGCAGCTGTGCGCCGGGTGCGAACAAAGATTAAAGCTGTTTCTGGGTCTTCCATTTCCAGAATTGGTTGTAAAGCCTTGGCTTTTGTCCAGTGCCGGGGAATAATGTAAGCTACTTGATTAATCTTATTTGGTGCGGCCTTGGGTTGTTCAACGGTGACAGTTACTGGTGAGTTCAAAAATTTATTTACCAACATCCGAATTGATGGTGGCATTGTTGCAGAAAATAAGGCTGTTTGTCTTTCTTCTGGTGCTTGGGAAAGAATTCTTTCCACATCATCAATGAAGCCCATGCTTAACATTTCATCAGCTTCATCTAACACAAACCACCGTACTTGATCTAACTTCAAGCTACCACGATCTAATAAATCTATCACCCGTCCTGGTGTACCGACAACGATTTGCGCCCCCCGTCTGAGTTGCATAATTTGCCGGTCAATTGATTGACCACCATAAATGGCTGCTGCTTTCAAGTAACTATTACCAATAAATTGGGAAATAGCCGCATGAACTTGAATGGCTAACTCACGAGTTGGGGTTAAAACTATTGCTTGTACAGCTTTTTGATCAGGATCTAGTCGTTCTAAAATTGGTAAAGAAAAAGCTGCGGTTTTACCTGTTCCTGTTTGGGATTGACCGACTACATCCCGACCATTTAATAATTGAGGAATTGCTTGAGTTTGGATATTAGTAGGTGCAGAAAAACCGATGTTTTCTAACAGTTCGGCACGTTCTTGGGAAATGCCTAATTCTTGAAATGATAAGTTCATTAACTCTCCTAGATTTTATTGTGAATTTTTGATTTGTAAACCGATACTTATTTGTAAATTAAGTCTTATGCAACAGTAGATAGAGAACGAGATAATAATCTATCGCTATTGACAACTTGACCATAAAGGTCATAGGCATCGGCGCTTTGAATCGCTACTTTGACGATAGTTCCTAGCCTAGCCTCTCCTTTCACATAGACTTGACCATCAACTTCGGGAGAAAATCTACCAGAACGACCAATTAGTTCCCCCGTTTCAGGATTTTCTTGCTCAATGAGAACATCAACAATTTTGCCGATTTCCTGTTGATTTTTCTGCAAAGAAATTGGCTGTTGTAATGCCATTAGTTGATTACGGCGTGCTGCCATTATTTCTGTTGGAATTTGATTAGGTAGATTGTAGGCTGGAGTTCCTTCTTCTGGTGAAAAAGTAAAGACACCAACATGATCAAATTTATGTCGTTGTGTAAACTCTAATAAATGTTGAAAATGCTCCTGGGTTTCTCCCGGAAAACCAACTATAAATGTGGTTCTTAGCACTGCTGATGGTAGGGAAATTTTAATCCTTTCCATAATCCCATCATTGACCTGTCCTTGCCAGGGACGATTCATCGCCCGGAGAATTTCTGGGTGGGAATGTTGCAGGGGTAAATCCAAATATGGCAAACAGTTGGGTGTTTCTTGGATGGCCGCCATTACATCCGGTGTTAATCCGGTAGGATAGGCGTAGTGCATTCTCACCCAAGGTATATCTACTTTCCCTAAAGCTCGCAGCAGTTCGGCTAATTTCGGTTTTCCGTAAATATCTATTCCGTAATTGGTGGTGATTTGAGAAATGAGAATTATTTCTTTCACACCTTGATCTGCCAGTTGTTGGGCTTCGGCTACTATTGATTCAATGGTACGCGATCGCTGATTCCCTCGCAAATGGGGAATAATACAAAATGCACACCGATAATCACAGCCTTCGGCCACTCGCAGGTAAGCTACTCCTTCGGTTGTTGTCCGATAACGCGGTGTGGTTTCATCAGCGATATAATTCGGTTCGGCGGTAATTTCTTTAACTCTCTCCCCTTGTTCTACTCGCTCGATCACATCCACTATTTTGTGATAATCCCCTGTTCCCACTACCGCCACCGCTTCTGGCAATTCTTCCAATAATTGTTCTTGGAAGTGTTGGGCCATGCAGCCTGTAATGACGATTTTCTTATTAGCTTCCGCTAGTTCTACTAGGGTTTTTACTGATTCCTGTCGTGCTGCTTCAATAAAACTACAGGTGTTAACAATTACGTAATCTGCTAACTCCTCGTTGCTATCTACACTATAGCCTGCATTTACTAGCAGCCCTAACATATGTTCTGTATCAATGCGATTTTTCTCGCAGCCCAGGTGAGAAATGGCAACTGTTGGCTTTTCACCCATCATGTTCAATAAATGTTCCGTTTTTCCTTGCTAATTAACATTCAAATTGGGTCGGGATCTATAGATAAATAATTCCTACCCAACTACCCGTTACTAATTACCAGATTTAACCTGTATAATTAGCAACTTTAATTAGTAAATGCAATCCCTCAACCTCTTCTATTTTACAGATGAGGCTATATCATGATCCTTCTACTAATTTGTTTCCCAGGGTAATCTTGAGTATCTTTGGGTAAGTCTGACACTCGTAATATTTTTTAACAATTCGCTTATTGGTATTTTAAATTACCGCAGCGTGGGCTTTGTTAATTTACCCATTGGGAAGCCGACCTAGAGGTCTGTTTTGAGAAGCCGCTACCCAACCGGGAAATCGCACTGGCGACCACGCCCATCAAGCAGTAATGCTACTCCGGCATTTACAATCAAATGACGGGAAGCTGCCTTGCATCTTGTGAGTGGCAAACTTCTCTTCTATCAGATTTTATCTTAACATATCTTAGGGAAGGTTGAAAGTTAATTTCCATCTTGAGGAGGAGGTTGCAACCTGACCATGAAAAAACCGCTTAGGACTCACATACTATAGCAGGCAACAGGGAACAGAAAAACCGACGTTGCATAATGTCGGTATGAATTATGTTTCGCGCTAAGGCGCAAAGAGTAAGAGTTTGAGAATGTGCGAAGTAAATTAAAAACGTGGACTTATATCAGTTATTTAAAACCCGAACCCCAATTATTGGTGTACTGCATTTGCTACCCTTACCTACTTCAGCCCGTTGGGGAGGTAGTCTCAAAGCAGTGATTGACCGCGCTGAACAAGAAGCCACAGCCCTTGCTAGTGGAGGGGTTGATGGGATTAT
>LJOT01000665.1 GCA_001672075.1 Anabaena sp. CRKS33 | reverse complement strand
AATGCTAAACAACATAAAAATACTTGGCAAAAAATCCTAATATCGAAAACCCTTTTTACCTTTGATTGGATAAATAAACAATTAGCATCACATCGAGATGCTACCATTATCCCAGATTTGACAACATTCAAGGCCAAAGAAACAAAATTTTGTTCCCCTGTGCTAGAAAATATAGCTGCACAGAGTCCCCAGAAAAATGTTACTAAATCTCTACTAGTTAAATTCACTGAATTTAGTGTTACCAAACTAGATTTTTCACCTCCTACCCTTGTGCGATCGCTCCAAAGCTTCTTTAATGTCATTAACAATCCAGTAGAGCAAAATGGGAGTTACGATTATGCACCAGTATTAATTGTCAAGCGTAGTGTATCCAATTATGAAGTATGGGTTAATAACAGCTTTGTTGCTAGACTCCCTGATCGAATTACAGCTGATGCTTTACAAAACCGCTTAGAGCAATTAGTGAAATCACCAACTGTACAAGGGACAAAAATACAACCTGGTTTAGTGGATAAAACTCCGTCCCTCATGGTAGGTAATCGCTTATTATTTGCAATTGAGCGAAAACTCTCTCATCAACTTGGTCGCAGCGGTGACATTTTAGCTCTAGAATGGACTAACAATCTCCGAGTAGCCCTGCATACCGAACCCTTGACGCTGATACAAGGACAAATGGCAATGTATGGATTACAGTCTTCAACAACAAGACTTTCCGGTATAGCTTCTTGGTATGGCGGCTATTTTCATGGTCGCTTAACAGCAAATGGTGAAATATATAATCAAGATGATTTCACAGTTGCCCATCGTACTCTACCTTTTAATACATACTTAAAAGTTACAAACTTAGAAAATAA
>LJOT01000664.1 GCA_001672075.1 Anabaena sp. CRKS33 | reverse complement strand
ACAACCCAACTTTCTGTAGCCCCAGTTTCTAAAATCAATCTGTTGCCACTACTGGTATCAAAGCGCAAATAAGCCATTTCTAAACCAGACATCCAAGCCGCTATTGGTAAAGCCCTGGGTGAGAAAATCAAAATCCCTGGAATGCGGGTTTCTGGGGACAATTGCGCCAATTCTAGGGGAAAGGCTTCACCAAAGCCTATTTCCCAATCTGGCATATCAGCAAAATCACTTACCTGTAATGTCACAAAATTCCATTGTTTCCCTTCTAAGGCATCTGGTAAACGCTGGGGTAAAGGTCTATCTAAACGCACCGAAGGATTAGTCACTCCCTGATATCCCGGTTCTTGGGGGTAAACTTCTGCCATGCGCTGCTGTATCCATTGATTAAGAACTAAGGTACGACGACTCGGTGCTGCGGGTATTCCCACGTCTTCGCAGGATTTTGTAATCATGTTATTCATTTGGCGACGGAAAAAGCGGATTTTGGTAGGTGCTATACCCGCTTTCTCTATAGCTTCCTGTATTGCTGTCCGCAACCAACCAGAATTTACCTGGGTACTAGGGCAGTATTTAGCATAGCGAAATAGAGTATCTGTCGGTGTACCAATATCTACGGGACTTTCACAAACTAACATTTCCCACACTTTTTTCTGGTTTTCGTCCAAAATTGGACGGGAGTAAAAATCAAGTTCCCAGTACGTTTTTCTCTGGCTGCCCATGTTTTAATGGTAAAAATCTGATGATTTAAATGTTTTGATTTTCTAACTTTACCAAGTTACAGGAGTATTGACGAGTTAAAGATGGTAATTGGTGATGTAATGCTTAATTTTTGTCTTTTGTTTTGATTTCATCCA
>LJOT01000093.1 GCA_001672075.1 Anabaena sp. CRKS33 | reverse complement strand
ACCTTCCCAAGCCTTGACTTCCCCACCGACCAAAATTGTCGGATCAAGTCCAGCTTGCAATAGCATATAACCAATCATGCTACTGGTGGTGGTTTTCCCATGGGTTCCGGCTACAGCAATACTGTAATAATCAGCAATTAAAGCAGCTAGAACATCAGAACGATGCAAAATTGGACAACCTAATTCTAAAGCAGCTTTATATTCTAAATTATTCGCATTAATAGCTGTGGAACAAATCACTTGCGGCAAAGTCGTTTTCGCTCTGCTTAATAATACTTCATCACTAGCTACTTCAGCCAGAAAAAAATCCAGATTGTTGGCTTCTTGTTTACTGAAAATGTGAACGCCCAGAGATTCTAATTTGTGCGTAATATGATTAGGACGCAAATCTGAACCGGATACTGGTAATTGACGTTTGGCTAGAACATAAGCCAAAGCAGACATTCCAATACCCCCAACGCCAATGAAATGAAATGGTCTACCACTAAAATCTATACAATTGCTCATTTTATTCTCCTCTTACACCACACCAGAACCGCATTAGACACGCACATCATAACAGGATTCTGATTTTTACAGATACTAACTATCTGTATATATAAAACAAAGGTCAAATTTACTTTAAGTAATGATTAATTTATGACCTTGGTTGTCCGTTGATTAACCCCTGCACCAAATTATCCCCCCTGGGAACATTTTCACCAGTTCTAATCTGTTCATAAGATTATTCTGAAAATTTCTGCTACATCGGGAAAGAAAATTGTGTAGATTTAAATACATTTTCTATATTTTTTTGTAACTCAGTAGCCTATCTTTAGGTACAGCAACTTGCATTACTCGCCTACAGCCCCTGTCGGAATTGACTACAATAGTATATCGGTAATGAAACTATTATTCAAACAGAAATCTGCCCGCCACTCCCTCAACTGCAACAATTTGTAAATAAATTCTGTAATTTTTTTTTAATCTCAGACTTTATCGTTATAAATAGATTCCCCCTTTGCGATATGATTATGGTCAACGATATCAACTTATAGGCATAAATACAGAGGGGAAGACACTGTGATTAGAGTTGCAATTAACGGTTTCGGGCGCATTGGACGCAACTTTGCACGCTGCTGGGTGGGCAGAGAAAATAGCAAGATTGAATTGGTTGCTATTAATGACACATCTGATCCTAGAACTAATGCTCACCTGCTTAGATATGACTCTATGCTGGGCAAATTACAAGGTGTGGACATCGCCGCTGATGATAATTCCATCACTCTTAATGGTAAAACCATTAAATGTGTATCTGATCGCAACCCAGATAACTTACCCTGGAAAGAATGGGAAATTGACCTGATTATCGAATCAACAGGGGTTTTTACCAGCAAAGAAGGGGCAATGAGGCACGTAAATGCCGGAGCTAAAAAGGTTCTGATTACAGCCCCTGGTAAAAATGAAGATGGTACTTTTGTCGTCGGTGTCAATGATCATGATTATGACCACAAGATCCATAACATCATCAGTAATGCTAGTTGTACAACCAACTGTTTAGCTCCCATTGCTAAGGTATTAGATGAAAAATTTGGGATCATCAAAGGCCTAATGACTACTACCCACAGCTATACAGGTGACCAGCGTTTATTAGACGCTTCTCACCGTGATTTGCGTCGGGCAAGAGCAGCAGCTATCAATATTGTTCCTACCTCCACTGGTGCTGCAAAAGCGGTGGCTTTGGTTCTTCCTCAGTTGAAGGGTAAGCTCAATGGTGTCGCTTTGCGCGTACCTACCCCCAACGTTTCTATGGTGGATTTTGTAGTCCAAACTGAGAAGCGCACTATTGCTGAAGAAGTTAACCAAGCTCTTAAAACTGCCGCAGAAGGTCCTCTAAAAGGCATTTTGGGTTACAGCGAATTGGAACTTGTCTCTTCTGACTATCAAGGTACAGACGAATCTTCTATTGTTGATGCCAATTTGACTATCGTTATGGGCGGTGACATCGTGAAAGTCATGGCATGGTATGACAATGAGTGGGGTTACAGTCAACGTGTTCTCGATTTGGCTGAGTTAGTAGCTGAAAAATGGGTTTAATTTAGGTAACAGGTGACAGGTGCTACGCCACGGGGACAGGGAACAGGGAACAGGGAACAGGGAACAGGGAACAGGGAACAGGGAACAGGGGACAGGTGCTACGCCAGGGGGACAGAGAAAAAAGCAAATTATCTATCTCTTACCTATTACCTATTACCTATTCCCTATTCCCTATTACCTATTCCCTATTACCTATTACCTAATCAAAAATGTTGAAATCCCTGACTGAGATTAAGAACTCGGTCGGGGATTTCTCCTTTTTCATCCTGTAAAATTACTTTTGAGCCGGGGGTGATTTTACCAATTATCGCCGCACCAGTTTCCAGATGTTCTACTAATTTTAATGCCGGTTCTATTGGTAAACACAGGACTAATTCAAAATCTTCCCCACCATAAAGGGCATATTCTAAGGATTTCTCCCCTGTTAACCATCCCCCAAAGGCTGATGGTAATGGTATTTTACTAGATTCTATCACTGCACCGACCTGACTGGCACGACAGATTTGTAATATTGCATCTGCTAAACCGTCACTGCTATCCATACCAGCAACGGTAATTTTAGATTTTAGATTCTGGATTTTGGATTGGGATTCTACAATTTCCCACAAAATAGGTAAGACATCTAAGCGGGGGTTGGGGCGCTGGTGGGCGGTAATTAAAGCTGTCTTGGCTTCAGTTTTGAGGTTTTGACCTATTTCGGAATGTAACAGTAATTCTAAGCCCCCACGGGACGCTCCATGTACCCCAGTGACGACAATAGCATCTTTTACCTGAGCAGTGCCACGACGAATAATCAAATCAGGGTGAGATTGACCAAAGGCCGTAATAGCTAAAGTAGTAATGGGCGATCGCACAATATCACCACCAACTATGGGAATATGATACTTTGCCAAGCACTCTGTCATACCCACATATAATCCCTCAACCCAACTTACAGTTACATCTCCGGGTAAACCCAATCCTACAGTTATCCCCATGGGAGTTGCCCCCATTGCTGCTAAATCAGATAAATTCGCCGCCGCAGCCCGCCAACCAGCATCCTGAGCGGAGGTGGTAACATCACTAAAATGCACGCCGTCAACGAGCATATCAGTGGTAACTATTAAACGTTTGTCTGGGTCTGTTGCTAATACTGCCCCATCATCACCAATCATACCTGGTGGACAAAAGCGTTGTAATCTTTCTAAAAGACCTTGTTCACCAATATCTCGAACTCGCAGGGAAGATAAATCATTATTCATAATTTTACTATTTTGGATTTTCGATTTACGGGTGTGTGCTGTTAGTTATCATGGTTAAAAATTGTTGTTTTTTCAGCATTATGATATTTTAGTCATGCAATGTTGCATAAATAAGGTGATTGAATCATGGTTTTATCAGATATATTTATAACAACATAACCAATTGTCACTGGAGAAGCAAAAATGAAGTCTGATCATCAATTCAGTCGGGTGTTAATTGTCGGTGGAACTCACGGGAATGAGTTTACTGGCGTATACTTGATTAAAAAGTTTGAGCAATTCCCACAATTAATTAATAGATCCAGTTTTGAAACACTGACTTTGTTAGCTCATCCTCAAGCTTTTACAGCAGTAAGACGATACATCAATAAAGACTTAAATCGCTGTTTTATGCGCCACCATTTAGAAGATCTAACACTATCTAGTTATGAGGATTTACGAGCTAGAGAGATTAACTATCTGTTTGGAAAAAATGGTAAAACTCCTGTTGATTTTATTGTTGATTTACATAGTACGACTGCTAATATGGGCATAACTATAATTGTAGATAATGATGAACCATTCAATTTGCAATTAGCCGCCTATCTTAATTATATTAATCCTGCAATCAAAGTTTGTAATTTGGGAAACTCTGGTCGCAGTCATGATTCACTGCGATCGCTTGGCAGATTTGGCATTTGTATTGAGGTGGGATCTGTTCCTCAAGGTGTTTTAAATGCAGAGTTTTTTCTGAAAACTGAAGCCATAATATACACAATTTTAGATTATTTGCAACTGTACAACCAGGAAAAAGTTCCATCTTTTTCAAATAACCTCATCTGCTATGAATATCTAGAAAAAATTGATTATCCGAGAAACGAACAGGGAGAACTTCAAGCTATGATCCATCCTAATCTTCAGTTTAAAGACTATGAAGTTTTACATCCCGGTGATCCTATGTTCTTAACATTTGATGGTGAGACAATTAACTATCAAGGAAACTCTACCGTCTATCCCATCTTTATTAACGAAGCTGCTTATTACGAAAAAGGTACTGCTATGTGTTTTACCGAAAAACGAATCATTACTCTTGAGTAAACCAAAATTAGGACTTACACAAATAACTTTCAAGAACTCATCTACTTTTGCTGTCGTTACAAACTAAAATAAAAGAATGATCTAGGAGACTATTGATATGGTAACAACATTAGTAAAAAACCTCTCCTTTGAAGAATACTTAAACTATGATGATGGACTTGGTTTGAAGTATGAATTGGTTGATGGAAAATTAGAAATTATGAACCCACCAAAAATTGAACATTTTTTGATTGTCAATTTTCTTGATACAACATTAACAGCGGAAATAAAGCGTTTGAGTCTATCTTGGTTGTGTTTTCGAGAAACTGGAGTGAGAACAGGTAGAAATAAATCACGGTTGAGTGACTTGTCTGTGGTGACACTGGAAGATGCGAAAGAATTACAAAATGCTTCTGCTGTATTTCAATCACCACCATTATTGATTGTTGAAGTGGTCAGTCCAGAATCAGTAAAAATAGATTATCGTTATAAACGTTCTGAATATGCAGCTTTAGGAGTTTCTGAATATTGGATTGTTGATCCTTTAGAATTTAAGATTTCTGTGTTATTCCTGGAAGAAGGATTATATGAAGATACAGTATTTACTGCTAATCAAAAAATTAGATCGCGGACTTTTCCAGAATTGAGTATTACAGTTGAGCAGGTTTTCAATGCAGGTAATTTGCCGTAGTCTTTGCAAATAGAGGCTTGAGAATCCTACAGCAATGAAAAATAAGGTCATAACAAATGGTTTCTACCGTTGGCATTACAGACACTATTAAAAGCTTGAGTGATTTACAAACTCGTTGTAACTTACACCAAGCAGAAGATGAAAACTTTTTTAATGAATGGTTGACAGATTTACCCCAACTTAACCCACAAGAACAATCAGGTATTACTCGCATTAAACGACGTTATGATTATCATCGTGTTGATGGTCTATTATTAGAAGGGACAATTAATCTTTTAGTCGTTTCACCACTTTTAGAACTTGCAGGTTTTCTAGATTCACCTTACCGAATTTGCTCACCCTATGGCATAAATTTAGAAATTGAAGAACCAGAAGCAACAATTCGCGGTTTTATTGATGTAGTTGTCCAGGAAAAACTGTGGATTTTTGTGGTTGAATCTAAACGAAATAGCATTCCAGTGATCACAGCAATACCGCAGTTATTAGCCTATATGTTAACTACTCCCCACCGAGATAAATCTGTATTTGGTATGGCTACGAATGGCGATGAATTTATATTTATCAAACTAGCTATCACAGACAAACCTGAATACGACGTATCACGCACATTTTCCCTATTTCCCCGCCGACATGAGTTAGCTGAAGTTTTGCAAATTTTAAAACGATTAGGAGAACTCATGATAGCTTAATTTACAGTGGTGACTAATTACAAATGATATTTATTAGGTATCGCTTTACTGTCAGTTTGGTAGGGGTTTAGCAATGCTAAACCCCTACAATATCAAACGGCTAAAAAATAATATATAATCAAGAAAGGTCGTTTTTATTTTAACAAATGATGAGGATTTTTAATTATGACTCAAGCAGTAGAAAAGCCTAAATCTATCTTAAAACTTATCGAAAGTTTAACGTCTCAACAACAGGAGGAAGTGTTAAATTTTATTGAGTTTTTACAGTTTAAATCACAAAAACATAACATAGATACAAAAGTTCAATCTCCACAGAAATCACCAGAAGAATTAGGCTGGCCTTCTCGCTTTTTTGAAGAAACCGCTGGTTGTTTAGCTGATGATCCTATACAAAGATATCCTCAAGGTGAATATGAAGAACGGGAGCAGTTAGAGTGATTTACTTATTAGATACTAATGCCTGTATTGTTTATCTAAATCGTCTTCTGTCTAATGTCAGGGAACGATTAGCAACAATATCACCTAATGATGTTGCTGTTTGTTCAATTGTGAAAGCAGAACTATTTTATGGTGCAATGCGTAGTCATAATCCATCTAAAACTTTAGCTGGACAGGAAAGATTTCTCAAGCTTTTTGTGTCTTTACCTTTTGATGATGCTGCTGCTAGTATTTTTGGACGCATTAGGGCGGAATTAGCTGCTAGTGGTACGCCAATTGGTCCCTATGATTTACAAATTGCGGCTATTGCGATCGCAAATAATTTGATCTTGGTGACGCATAATGTCAAGGAATTTAGCCGGGTAAATGGTTTACAATTTGAAGATTGGGAAGTTTAATTTTAATTTGCTTAAGTAGGTGGGCGTTAAAAATTGTCGTTGGGGCAAGGGAACTCTTAACTGGGAACTCTTAACTGGGAACTCTTAACTGGGAACTCTTAACTGGGAACTCTTAACTGGGAACTCTTAACTGGGAACTCTTAACTGGGAACAGGGAACTCTTAACTGGGAACAGGGAACTCTTAACTGGGAACTCTTAACTGGGAACAGGGAAGAGGTTTTCGGCAACTTTACTTTTTGTTACTTATGTCGGTTTTTTTCCGTTCACCTACTTATATTAAAAATATAAATGGCTCTACCGCTCCCTTGATGATATTTTCGGTAAAATATCCCTAAAACCCTACACTGACTGGATTTGAGGGTTTAATATTTTCAAAAATAGGTGATTCCTAGGTCGCGCTTCGCTATCGCATATTAATTTAGATCAAACCCACAAATTTTAAAACGATGTTGCCCAAAACCTGTTCCCTGTTCCCTGTTCCCTTGTCATAACGACAATTTTTAACACCAACCTACTTAGATAGACTCAACAATTAATTGAAAGACATTATTACTGTTAACTGCAAGGGGAAAAGGCTAGAGTCGCTTTGAGAAAGTAGGGACTTTTAATAAAACTCAAACGTCCCTACATTTTGATTTTAATCTCTTATGAAACTGCTGGAGGTTGAATTAAATTTTCCATACCTTGAATAACAGTTGCAGATTCAATTTTATCACCAGCTTTGAGTTTATCTAAAACCTCTTGACCTTTGGTAAGATAACCAAACACAGCATAACGACCATCTAAAAGATTACGTCCTGCGGGGGTAAGTTCAGGTTCAAACAGAAAGAAGAAAATCTGAGAAGAACCACCATTAGGTTCATTTTCTGGCCGGGCCATCACTAAAGCACCAAAAGAGGAAAAAGGTAAAACCGGCATATCTAAATAACGTCCAGCTTCTTCGAGAGTAATACCGTAGGTTGGTTCTTTTTCACCTTGAACCAAAATCTCTAAAGGAATAGCCCGATATTTGCCAGTTTCCGGGTCAATAAAACCGACTTCCTTACCAACAGGATCTCCAGTTTGTAAAAAGTAAGATTCTTCCGAACGGGTAAATTCTAAACCGTTATAAAAACCGCGTTGTACTAAATCTACAAAATTACCAGCGGTGACGGGGGCGCTATAGCCATCTACCACTACGGTAAGATCGCCTTTATTGGTTTTGAAAGCAATGGTAGCGCGTCCTTTGAGTTGGGGTAAATTACTGTATTCAGCAGGAACTTCAAAGGGAAATTTTGTCACCATTGATTCTTCTAACAAGCTGACAAGATCAAGTAATTTGGCTCTTCCCTCAAGAACGGCTTCTTTGCGCTTAGTTTTAACTATTTCTTGCAGTTGTGTGATCCCAGATTTCAATTCAGTAACCCAAGCTTGGGCTTGAGGTTGGCGTTCTTCCGGAATACTTGCTAATATTTGGGAAGGTTTATCGAGTATCCGCGATGCTTGCTTTAGATCATTATTAACCGCGCTCCACCGCTTATTCGCTCGCAGTTGGTTAGAAATGTCTTCTAAACTGGCTTGTAGTTTACGTACAGGTTGATTATCTATGGGGAGTGCATAGCGTAACAAGGCCTTTCCGTCGGTAATTGCATTTCCCGCTGGTAAGCTGGCGTTACTAGTGGGAGTCCACCCAGCCGTACTTATGCCTAAAAATATTGTTAATAACAATATTAGTTTGAGGCTGTTCTTCACCCAGGACTTTAATAAGTTCAACATGAAATTTCTCTTTCTTTAGTATCAAAGTGTTGATTGGAAGTAACTTATTGATTATCTTCCCACATTGGGAGTCTGGAGATTGAAGACAGTGGGGAAGCAAAAGAATCAGGTGAAACGGGGGAGTTGGGAGGGAGAATTTACCCATGACCCATGACCTCTTCCCGAATGACTAACCATTAATGACCCTAGAAGGGTACAATGAATGCCGATTGTCTTGCAAAATTTGAAAGTTTCATGATCTCTAGTAACGACTTTCGACCTGGTGTTTCAATTGTATTAGATGGTTCGGTCTGGCGCGTGACAGAGTTTCTTCACGTCAAGCCAGGTAAAGGTGCTGCGTTTGTGCGGACAACTTTAAAAAATGTCCAAAGTGGGAAAGTTTTAGAAAGAACTTTTCGGGCTGGGGAAACGGTCCCCCAGGCTACTCTGGAAAAGGTAACGATGCAACATACCTATAAAGAAGGTGATGAGTTTGTCTTTATGGATATGGAAACTTATGAAGAAGGTAGATTAACTTCAGCGCAAATTGGCGATCGCGTTAAGTACCTCAAAGAAGGTATGGAAGTTAACGTAATTCGCTGGGACGAAGTGGTGCTGGAAGTAGAATTACCTAATTCTGTAGTCTTGGAAATTGTCCAAACTGATCCTGGTGTTAAAGGTGATACTGCTACAGGCGGCACTAAACCCGCAATTCTAGAAACTGGAGCAACTATTATGGTTCCTTTGTTTATTGCCCAAGGGGAGCGGATAAAGATTGATACCAGAGAAGATAAGTATTTAGGCAGGGAATAATTTTCCTACTTTTTTGATACCAACTGGGCATAGTCAGGACTAAAACCCAAATTGGTAATCATGATTTCAATCCCTTTTTTATAGAGGGATTAAATCCCTGCTTTACTGAGAATTTTAATTTAACAGTTAGGTTGAGGTAAAATAATTGTGACATTAGACTTTAATGAAATCCGCCAGCTATTAGTAACTATTGCCCAAACTGATATTGCGGAAGTTACACTCAAAAATAATGAGTTTGAATTAACGGTACGCAAAGCTATCAGTTTTGGCAATAATGGCCAAGGAATAGTTAGTGGTGTGGTGAGTGCTGGTGTAACCCATTTGGGATCTACAACTTCACCAGAAATGGTCATAAATAAAGTTGTGGATAATTCCATAATTCAACCCGCTGTTTCTCCTTCACCAATTAATCAAAAGTTGGTTGACGTATTATCTCCTATGGTGGGGACATTTTACCGCGCCCCAGCACCAGGAGAAAGTCCCTTTGTGGAGGTGGGCGATCGCGTCAAGTCTAGTCAAAGTGTGTGTATTATTGAAGCAATGAAGCTTATGAACGAAATTGAAGCCGAAGTCTCTGGACAGGTGATGGAAATTTTAGTTCAAAATGGTGAACCTGTAGAATATGGTCAACCTTTGATGAGAATTAACCCCGATTAAGTATTAAATAGGGAACAGGGAAGAGGTGCTACGCCACGGTGACAGGTGACAGGTGACAGGTGACAGGTGACAGGTGACAGGTGACAGGTGACAGGGAACAGGGAACAGGGAACAGGGAACAGGTAACAGGGAACAGGGAACAGGGAACAGGGAAGAGGTGACAGGTGACAGGGAAACTGACTAAAGAGGATAATTTTTCTGAAAACTTTCACGGGTGAGTGGCTGTTCTAATTCCACACCTTCACCACCTAAAACCTCCAAGGGTTTACCGTTGACTTCAATATAAACTTTAGCTTGAGGGTTTAAACTAGTAGCAGTATATACAACTTGTCCAATCCTTCCGATCATGGAACTGCTACCGCCACCAGAGGTAAAGTTTTCAGATAAGTTGACGTGAACATCATTATTTTCTGCTTTGAGTCCCAGTAGTTGAGTCCCTGGGGGAATAGTAGTAGAGTCTGTTCCTGGAGTAGGTCCGGCTAATAAAGTTTTAAACGCTGTTTCTAAAACTTGGTTGGGTTGGGTAGCAGCAATTTTCAGAGGTTGGGGAACTAAATCAAAACGATTTTCTTTAGACCTGAGCCAATATATACTAGCAGTTTGTTCATTACCCTGTTGGCTGTTCGATTGCTGTATTGGCTGTTTAATGGTTTCCGACGGGTTGGTAGGTGTGGGAGTATTGGCGCTCTGGGAAGAAAACCAAGCTACTCCACCGCTTACCGCTACCACTGCTACCGAAATAGCTGCTACTAGACCGGAAGAAATCCTGTTAGTTCTTTGTTGGTCATTCATATCTAAAACCTAGTTGACTAAGGACTGAAATAGTATTTGTAATATAAGTAGCCTGTTGATAGAGGTTATATCTCTGGTACAAATCTTTGGCTTTGATTTATACATAAACTGCTCTTGCTGGTTTTGCCCCTTTTCACTCCAATTGTAGAGTTATCCTTTGGGGTCTGTCACCTATCTCTTGATCTAAATCCCATGATTTCTTGAAAAAAGATTTAAATTAAAATTGGGCAAAATGTGGTAAATAGGTTGGCGTGAAAAATTGTCGTTATGACAAGGGAACAGGGAACAGGGAACAGGGAACAGGGAATAGGGAACAGGGAACAGGGAACAGGGAACAGGGAACAGGGAACAGGGAACAGGGAAGAGGTTTTGGACAACTTTACTTTTCGTTACTTGTGTCGGTTTTTTCCGTTCACCTACTTGTACAAGTCAGTTGGTGACAAATATTAGTTATTTTACTAGCTTAAAAAGTATAATTTATGTTTTTTTTCACCCAGAGGCGCGGAGGGTAAGAGTTAGGGTAAAAGTTTAAGAAATGTAATTTTTGCGGGTTTCCTGAAAAATAAGTTGACTAGTTATAGTATAATTAATGAATACCTCTGATGTGGTGGCTATGGTTGTTACTGCTTCGACCTGCAAGATTACCTGGGAACTTTTACCTGAAGATTTTGTTTTAGAAGACGAACCTGTGGATAATGTCAATCAACCCTCTTTAGCTGCGGCGCTCACGGAAAGTCTACAATTGGCGGGGAAACTACCAGAAACAGCCCTGGCTACGACTAATTATGGCATCTGTGCTACAGTTAACAACAAAATTGTAGTGAAAGCGCCTGATTGGGCTTATATACCGAAAATTACCGTATCTAGAGAGGAAGTACAACGCAGTTATACCCCTCACAAACAGGGTGAAATACCGATTGTGGTGATGGAATTTCTTTCGGATACAAATGGGAGTGAATATTCCAGTAAACGGACTTTTCCCCCCGGTAAATGGTTTTTTTATGAAGAGGTTTTAAAAGTTGCCAATTACCTGATTTTTGCACCTGACACGGGTATTTTAGAGGTACATCGGTTACAAAATTCGGGAAAATATGAATTACGTTCTCCTGATGAAAATAACCGTTATTGGTTAGAGGAAATGGATTTATTTATTGGTGTGTGGTCGGGAAAGCGCGAAAACCGTGATAGTTACTGGTTGCGGTGGTGGGATAAAGACGGTAATTTGTTATTGTGGGGGTTTGAGTCGGTTGAGAAGGAACGACGAGAAAAGGAAGTTGCTTTACAACGTTTAGCAGAATTGGAGAAACGATTGCGAGATGCGGGAATTGAAGTTTAAACTAGATAGATGAACGGAAAAAACCGACATAAGTAACGAAAAGTAAAGTTGCCCAAAACCTGTTCCCTGTTCCCTGTTAAGAGTTCCCTTGTCATAACGACAATTTTTAACGCCCCCCTACTTAGATTCTGTTTCCCAGGATAAGGCTCAAAAAAATTTTTAGATCGCTCCGTTCCACTACGCTCTCAAGGGTAAAGAAAAGAAGGACAAAGAGCAAAAGCGCAAGAGTGCAAAGGGCTACTAAGTTCTCCCAACAACGCAGACAACACGAAAACCAAGATTGCCGTAGTTGAAGTTGTCGCGCACGTCCCTATTGATGTAGGGGCGAAAAGCAGAACGGCAGTAACGAGGATCGTCGAACCAAGACCCGCCCCGCATCATCTTAGTATCACCGCTTCGACTTGTCCAAACACTACCATCTTTAGGCGCATCTATATAATTCTCATGCCAATCATCTTGACACCATTCCCAAACATTGCCGTGCATATCGTACAAACCAAAAGCATTAGGGGAAAAACTATATACATTTGTTGTTTGTCCAAGATTTTTACCTTTTGGCTCAGAAGCATAGATGTAAGTTCCATCATAATTAGCTAACTCAGTTGTAATCGTTTCCCCAAAATGAAAGGGTGTAGTCGTCCCCGCACGACAAGCATATTCCCATTCTGCTTCGCTGGGTAGACGATATTCCCGTCCTGTCTGTTGACTCAACTTTTGACAAAACTCTACAGCATCATTCCAAGATACTTGTTCCACAGGACGTTTTGCTCCTTTTTGAGTGAAATAAGAAGGATTTTTACCCATGATTTGTTGGTACTGTTCTTGAGTTACAACAAATTTACCCATAGAAAAACCAGGTACATTTACCTGATGTTGTGGACTTTCATTATTATCCCTACCTTTTTCTGATGCTGGTGAACCCATGATAAAAGAACCACCAGGGATTTGTACCATTTCCAGGGTGATACCATTACTTAAATCTTCTTTAAAATATTTAGCTTGATGATTCTCTTGATTAACTATTTTCCCTGTTTTGTTAACTGTTTTAGTTGTAAATGTAACTGTTAATAATTCAAGTAGTTTAGGTTGTACTTGTTTAGGTTGTACTGTAGGCTTCAATATCTGACTAAATACAACAGTAGTAACTAAACCTGTTCCTCCTAAACCAGCATAAATTAAAAATTGTCTGCGTTTTATAGGAGGTGAGTTTGACCCTGAAGGATTTCCAGATATTTTTCTATTTTCCTCCTGAAGTTTTTGATATTCAGCTTCTTTTTTAGCAATAATTGGCTGTTCTATTTGCAATATTTCCTGTTCACTGAGTTGCAAAGAGATTTGTAGTTTTTTGAACTTATTTCTACTTGCTTGATGAAAGGGATATTCTTTCTCAATTTTTGCTGAAAATTCCCGTTGATACTGCTCTAAATTTTGCTGATGTTGTTGACGAATTCTTTCAGCCTGTTGTTCTCTTCTGATTCTCTCTTCTTCTTCGCGTTTTCTATATTCTGCTTCTTTGTGAATAAAAATTGGTTGTTTTATTCCTGATACTTCCTCTTCACTGAGTTGCAGAGATTTTTGTAAATTAGATAAATTATCAATACTTTTTTGATTTAGAGGAAACTGTTGTTCAACTTCTTTTAAAACAACCTGTCGGTATTCTTCTTGTTTGCGATTATTTTCTTTAATCTTTTCAGCAAGTTCAAGTATCTGTGTCGGTGACATAGTAGCATCACCTCTAGCCGAACCAATAACTTGAGGATTATTAACTTCTAAAGGAACTGGTTTTGGATTGTTATTTTTAATTGCAATTCTTTTAATAGCCGATACTGCATCTGAATCAGCAGGAGATACCCCTAAAACCCTAATCCATATTTGTTCTGCTAACTCAAAATTTCCAGAATTTTCAGATAAGGATGCCTGTAATTTTAATGATTCAACATCTCTCATTGTAGCAGATTGCTCTAACAAAATATAATACATTTTATATGGCGGTTCTGCCTTGAGATAGGGATTTTGAATTGGTTTTTGATATCTAGTATTTAATTGAGGAACAGCAGAATTGAGATATCTATCTAATCGTTCCACAGTGGCACAATTAGCTTCACCATGTAATCTTAAACCTGTTAATAGTGTGTGTGTAAATGAACCATGTTGTAATTCGGCAATTTCCCAAGATTTTTGATTAGCAGCACAGGAATAAAAGGTAATTACTCCTTGGTGTTGTTCTAAACCTATTCCTAAACCACTACGACTACTTTCTTCTCGACAAGCATCTAATAACAAAACTACATTATCAGCACGACTACGACGCAATCTTTCAGTAATGTATTCAACGGAAATAGCTGTATGTTCAATATCACTAGGATCACTATCTGCAAGCATTAAATAATCTTTATCTGCATGACGCATACCATGTCCAGCGAAAAAAAACCATAAATTATCCCCTGGTTTTAATAGAGGTTGTTCAAATTGTGCTTGTAAAAATCGCCGCAACCGTCCGTAAGTTGGTTGAGTGGGAATGGGTGGACTGGTGTTAATGTCTGGAGAGTTCTCTGTAAACAAAAACACCTGATCAAATTTGGCTTCTTCCCGAAACCAAGCGGCCATTGCTTCTGCATCCCGTTTAGCAAAGTTGAGGGCTTGCAGGTTATCATATTGATTAATACCGATACTAATTGTCCAGTTCTGACCCATTAGAAAGCTCCGAAAATTAAATATGCGTGACACACAACCTTTGTAGAGACGTTCTTTGTAGAGACGTTCCATGGAACGTCTCTACAATCTTTACCGGAGAGGTCTATTTTAATCAGATATATTTTCATCTA
>LJOT01000663.1 GCA_001672075.1 Anabaena sp. CRKS33 | reverse complement strand
TTTGCACCAGAAGAAAGATTAAAAGTTTATTTAACCAATGCGTTAGAAGCAGGAATAAAATCAGGGGAATTAATTCCTGGTATTACCCAAATTATCGCAGAAGAATCAAGTCAAGCAGCAAAGGTAAAAACCGACATTTCTGTAACTGTAGTCTTAGGAAATCCTCCTTATTCTGTCAGTTCGCAAAATGCTAGTAAACGCAAAAGGGTCTTAAATCAAGATGAAAGATATTTAGCAGATATTGAATATACTGGTTCAGTTTGGAATCGGATTTATAAAACTGGAAAAGCGGGTAAAACTATTACGGAATTAACCCACATTGGGGAACTTTTAGAACTATATAAAGGTAAGGTTAGACTGGAAGGAGAAAAGAATATTCAACCTTTGGATGATGATTATATTAAATTTATTCGTTTTGCTCAATATCAAATTGAAAACAATGCTCAAAATGCGGGTATTATTGGTTTTATTACTAATCATTCCTATCTCAATGGTTTAATTCATCGAGGTATGAGGGAAGAATTATTAAAGTATTTTGATAGATTATATATTATGGATTTACATGGTAATTCTTTATTAAAGGAAACTACTCCAGAGGGAAATGTTGATCAAAATGTGTTTGATATTCAACAGGGTGTAGCAATTTTAATTGCTGTGCGCGAAAAAGATAAACCTGATTATGGTTCTACTGCTTATAAATCCAGAGATGGGGTTAAGGAAATGGCTAAGGTGTTATATTATGATCTTTGGGGAAGACGTGAGGATAAGTATAAGTTTTTAGAATCTGCAAGTTTAGATAATGTTAATTGGATAGAAGTAAAACCTACTGAACCTAATTACTTTTTTGCACCGAAA
>LJOT01000662.1 GCA_001672075.1 Anabaena sp. CRKS33 | reverse complement strand
ATCCTAAATGAAATGTGAACATCTCTTATTTTCCTACCTCTGTGTCCTCTGTGTCTCTGTGGTTCGTTAAAAAAACTAGTTTCATGCTTCAACCCAACCATTCAGCTTTATCTATTTTTTGTAGGTCGGGTTAAGCGACAGCGAAACCCGACGTTTATGTTGGGTTATGGCTTCGCCACACTTCGTGAACGTACCTCAACCCAACCTACAAATCTACAAATCTTATACATCTGAATATGTCCAATAAGTTATTTAAATCATTCTTTAGCAAAAAAGGACTAGTACCCTATATTCTCAATAATCTTGAGAATTTTCTCAATAAGTTGACGAAAAAAGTTAGTTTCAGGGCTTGAAATTCTCAACTATTTTTTGTAGAATTTTTTTAGATAAAATCTGCTTGGGCTTTTTTTGATAAAAAACCTTAATTATCGTCAATAGACATCTCCGAAAATGAATGTAAAGACGTTCTCAATGAATGTAGAGACGTTCTATAGAAGGTCTCTACAAGGGTTTCAAACCACGCACATTTAATTACCTCCAGATGTCTAATGGGTTTTCAATAAATATTATACTAGTATCTTCAAATCTGATCAAGGTTGTAAGTAGGTGAACGGAAAAAAACCGACATCAGTAATGAAAAGTAAAGTTGCCCAAAACCGTTCGACTGACGCTCACGGCGAAACCTGTTCCCTGTTCCCTTGTCATAACGACAATTTTTAACGCCAACCTACTTAATTTGTTAGTTGTTAATTAACGTTTTTAGAGACGTTCCCCAGAACGTCTCCAGATGATCACTAACGCACTCCGGCTTTCATTCCTGCACCATTTTTTTGTGAGGAATCTTCTGGAAGTTCCA
>LJOT01000661.1 GCA_001672075.1 Anabaena sp. CRKS33 | reverse complement strand
TAACTATAAGCCTCCATCGGTAAACAAGAACAAACAAAATTCCTATCCCCAAAAGCCGCGTCAATTCTCCCCACACTTGGCCAGAACTTATATTCCTTATTCCAAGGTGCAGGATAAGCAGCTTGTTCACGGGAATAGGGATGTTTCCACTCCCCAACAATCAAACTTTCCGCAGTGTGAGGGGCATTTTTCAAAAGATTATCGTGAATGTCCATTTTACCAGATTCAATTGCCGCAACTTCCTCACGAATCGCAATCAAAGCATCACAAAATCTATCTAATTCCTGTTTAGATTCGCTTTCCGTTGGTTCTACCATAATTGTCCCAGCAACAGGCCAAGATACAGTAGGTGCATGAAAACCATAATCCATTAACCGCTTCGCAACATCATCAATTTCAATCTGCGCTGTTTTCTTCAAACTTCGCAAATCTAAAATACATTCATGTGCCACTAAACCATTTTTTCCCTGATACAAAACCGGATAATATGACTCTAATTTCTTAGCCATGTAATTAGCATTCAAAATGGCGATTTTGGTTGCTTCCGTTAACCCATCTGCACCCATCATGATAATATACATCCAAGAAATCACTAAGATACTCGCACTACCCCAAGGTGCAGCAGAAACAGCACCAAAAGAGTGCGGAGTGCAGAGTGCGGAGTGCGGAGTAAAATCTTCATTGTTATTTATTCTCACCACAGAATGTCCGGGTAAAAAGGGGACGAGGTGGGAAGCGACACCAATGGGACCCATACCGGGACCACCACCACCATGGGGAATACAGAAGGTTTTGTGTAAGTTCAAATGACAGACATCTGCACCAAAATCACCAGGACGACAAATACCCACTTGGGC
>LJOT01000660.1 GCA_001672075.1 Anabaena sp. CRKS33 | reverse complement strand
ACAAGCGGGAAAAGCCGATAAATTCCGTAAATCGCAGAATTTTTACATCTACTGCTGCTGGTACGGTGGCAGGATTAACTGCTGGTTGGTTAGTTGGTAAATATCGCTCTACATCTGATGTACCTGAAATTAATCAGTTTCCGCGCGTCTCATGGCAAATGCAGACATTTTTAAGCGATAGCGTTAAAAACACTATCCTTTATGACGCTCCAGAAAAAGTCTGTACTTTGGTCGAAAACATGACGGGTGGTCGCTTTAAGATTACGCTAGAGAGAACTGGAGAGACACAGGAAATACTAACAAAAGTTAGTGCAGGTGACATACAGTGTGGCTATAGTGGAATTTACTACAGCACTCCAACATATAGACCCCTCTTTTTTGGTTGTGCAATTCCTTTTGGCTTAAATTTGCAAGAACAGATTGCTTGGCTCAATTACAAAAAGAATCCTAATGATGAGTTGACTTATATACAATCAATTTACAAAGATAAATTGAAGTTAAATATAATTCCTTTTCTGGCAGGAACAACGGGAAGTCAGATGGGAGGTTGGTTTAAAGAAAAGGTCACTTCCATAAATGATCTTAAAGGAAAAGTCATGCGTATTCCAGGGTTAGGGGCAGAAGTTTTGCAAAAATTAGGTATGACAACCCATGATCAGTTGGGTTCAATTTCAGTAAGCGACGCTGTAGACAGACTTCAAACAGGAAAATTTTCTTCTGTTGAGTGGACTGGACCCTATGATGATATGCAGTTGGATCTGCATAAAGCAGCAAAGTTCTATTACTATCCCGGTTGGTGGGAGCCAAGCACTACATTTGATGTCCAAGTCAATATAGATGCTTGGAAAAAATTACCTCCC
>LJOT01000659.1 GCA_001672075.1 Anabaena sp. CRKS33 | reverse complement strand
CGGTTTGAACTAACAGCCTCAACTCTAAATATTTATGATCATCAAGGCAATCTCTTCTTATCTCCGTTAGAACTACGCAAAAGCCTTGAACAGGAAAAACAACGAGCAGAACAGGAAAAACAACGAGCAGAACAGGAAAAACAACGAGCAGAACAGGAAAAACAACGAGCAGAACAGGAGAAAAAACGAGCAGAACAGGAAAAACAACGAGCAGACAAACTAACAGAAAAACTGCGGGCTTTGGGGGTGAATTTAGATGAAATTTAAAGAAAATTAACCGAAAAAAGCATTTCTGCTTGGCGATCGCATTCGGCAAACAAGAATATTATGGAAAAAACACCTTAATTATACTGCAAACCGATGTCAAAACTTTTCGTTACTTATGTCGGTTTTTTCCGTTCACCTATTTAGGACGGCTTGGCGATTATTGTGGTAAAATTTGAATAGTCGTCTTTTGGTTTAATTGTATTAAACTACTTAGGCGTTTTTAAAATCTATAAGCATCTAATACAGCACTTCCCGGTGTTATGAGGTACATATCTAGCGGGCAAGATGCCCGCACTACAAGAGTTTCATAATTCAACTTTGTACCTCATAAGAGCGGAAACCGCTGTAAATCTAAACATTTTTGTGATCACCATTCCTGATTTATTTGTAAACTTGGATTATTCTTATGATTCACGTTGTTGTGAAAGGGGAAGAAAATTTACATCTTCATAAAGTTCCGTCATTTTACCAATAAAATTGATAGTTGGTAATTGAAATGATGTTTGTTCTCCTATATAAGATTGTAAAATCCAAAGTCCCTCTTCATTGCGTCTAAAACATTCAACTCTAGGTTTTTTCGTATTAATTAAAAC
>LJOT01000658.1 GCA_001672075.1 Anabaena sp. CRKS33 | reverse complement strand
GCTCCCCTAGTTTATCGGTAAATTTGAATAACATGAGGTTTTTAATACGCTTGATACAGATTCCTTCTGGTAGGAATTGGGAAGGTTTAATGAGTGTAGTTGTCATAGGTAGATTATTTTTAGTTTTCTTGATTTTATCATTGAATATTTGGGAAAGTGCGATAGCGCAAGCGCTCCGTAGGAATCGCTATCATTAATGTTTAAGGTTTACATCATTTTCTAGCTTTAGGGTGCGTCAGATTTTTAATTTATCTTTTTTTTACTAGGTTATAGCCATTCCCATTCAAGTGAGGTACAAGCAGTAATAATTGAACGCAGATGGACGCAGATAAACGCAGATAATTTTGTACTTCACCAGACTGAAAAACCCTATATCTGTCTGACGCACCCTACTGATAAATCCTAAAATCATGGATATCCCGATAGCAAAGCGTGGCGTTAGCCATTTCAGATAATTAATGCTACAATAAACCAATAACTACTTGGTATCATACCATGATGATTACTCAAGCGCTGGAATCACAAACTAATACCTTAGAAGATATATCAGAAGATATCATTTTCCCACCCAGTGACCTATATAGTGATGAACCTCCCGTGGAAACAGAACTGCATCTCGAACAAATAATGCTCTTAATAAAATCACTCAAATGGTTATGGAAGGAGAGAACTGATTTTTATGCTGTCGGAAACCTAACTATTTACTATAGTCCTCATCAAAAAAAATTAAAAGATGTTAGAGGCCCAGATTTTTTCGTAGTTTTAGGAACAGAACGAAAAACTAGAAAAAGTTGGGTAGTGTGGGAAGAAAATGGCAAATATCCTCATGTCATTGTCGAAATTCTTTCACCAACCACAGCT
>LJOT01000092.1 GCA_001672075.1 Anabaena sp. CRKS33 | reverse complement strand
TTAACAACAGCATCAGAGAAAATTTTCACATTATTAAAAAAATCTACTTGTTTAATAGTCAGATTTTCAGCAATATATTCTCGGAGTAATTCCGCATAATTATTAGTTTGAATACCCCTAGAAACAATTAAGCCAATTTTACCTAAATCCTTAGTAGCTTGACAAGCAAGTTCCACAAATGGCACAAACAGATCCCATTTTTCATGAAGTGTGGTAAATCTTCCAGAATTTTCAATTTCTCGACGATAAATATCGGCTCCAGGTTCATCAGCTTTTACATAAGGAGGGTTGCCCACGACAAAATCAAAACCATCAATAAATTTACCAGATTTAGTTTTAATTTGGGCAACAGTAGAAAGTTCTAAATCTAAAATAGGATTAAGTAAAGGAGTTCTAATTTCTTGTGATTTTGGTAATAACAAAGAATCCGTATTATACACATTAAATCTATCTATGGTACATTCTTGTAACTTACCTGCTTCCTTCGCTTGTTGGAGTAAATCAACCACTTGAATTAATAAATTAGTTTCAGCTAAATAACAAGCAAAAGGATTAATATCTAAACAAAATAAACAATCTTTCACTTGTTGAATAATCCCAGGAATATATTCCACAGGAATAGTATTAGTTTTCCGAGAACGATAGGAATTAATTAAACGACGTGCAGCATGAACTAAAAAACTACCAGAACCTCCTGCGGGGTCTAATAATTTTTGATCACGAATATCAGGATTATCGGATTTATAACCAATAGCATCTAAAATATATTCTACAACTTCTTTAGGTGTAAAATATCTACCTTGTTCATGTTTTCCTGCTTCCACATATCTACCATAAACCATCCCAATAATATCGCTATCAATTTCTTGTAAGTTAAAGCGATTAAGAATATGTAAAACCTTAATTAAAGTATTAGAATTAATGCGATACCAATTAAATAAATCCGCACTATTGAAGAAATGAGCATAGATATTTTGAGCAGAACGATAGGACATTTCTAAAAGATAATCCATAGACATTCCTTGCGCTAGATCTAAATATCTTGGTTCGACTTCTTCTTTCCAATATTTAAATCCTCCATTGGAAAATTTACGATTAATTAATTTTTTATCTTCACAAATTCTTACCATTAAAAGACGAATGACATAAACATAAGCAGTTTGTCTGGCAAATTCAGTTTTTAATTTATCTTCATTTGCACCTTGTAAAATGGTTTTACTAACTAAATTACGCCAAGATATAAAATATTGATGGGTTTTAATTGCGGTATCATAAGTTAAATTTTGCTTTGCTTGCCAGTCTTTCCAATCAAATACAATTCTTTCATATTCTCGTAATAATTCAATTAATTTTGGATCAAGTTTAGTAATTTTCTTTTCTTCTGTGACTTTAATTCCTAGTTCTTGTTTTTTGGTTTCTGAAATTGTAGGAATTAAATCTAATTGTACTCCTTTAATACCTTCTATGTTTTTAGGAGAATTTTGATTTTTCTGTGCTATTTTTTTAGCTTGAGCATTGATTAATTTATTTAAAAATATTTGTTCTAATTCTTGAATTGAACCTTGAGATTTATCGGCAAATTCAAGCAATTTTTCGACAATTTCGGAAAATTCCTCAACTTCTAATACTCCATAAGCACGTAAATAATTTAAAATTTGATTTCTCAGACGATCTAAAATTTTAGTTGCTGTTTCTTGATAATTTTGTTCAGTTGCATGAATATTAGGCAAATATTTATTTTGACAATATTGATCATATTCTTCTAGTAATAATTGTAATTGATATAAAACATCTTCTTCTAACAGGAGAATTGCGGCTTTAATATCTAAAATTAGTAATTCATCAAAATTAGGAGTATTAACTTGAGATTTGGCATTATTTAACCATTCATTTTCTGGTTTACCAATATCTTGAATTAAACTTTCAATATCTTCAAAATTGAGTTTATTAAATCGTCTATATAAAGTTTTTAAATCTTGAATTTGGGCATTATTTAAGCCAGAAATACCACCATGATCATGATAAGTTTGGACAATTTGCTCAAGATCCAAATGTAAAATAGGACTGGGAGAATTAGGGTCAGAAATATCCCAACCTAATAATAATTTACCATTACAAAGTAATCCCAAATCATAACCGCGACTGGGTGCATAACTTATTAATTGTTGTAAAGGTTCAGATTTTTGAATATTATAGGCAGTATGTTTATCTTCTACTAAAAAACAGCGAATATTACCACTTGCTAATTTAATTTGAAAATCTGGACGACTGCTATCTTTGCCATTGGTTGTGGTATTTTTAGCGATATCTCCTGAATCAAAACCTAAAGCAAGCAGCAATGGTAAAACTATTTTAGTATCAACAATATTATCTTCATCATTGGTTTGCGGTTCGGCAATATATTCTAAATAAGTTTTGCCTTCATAAAAGTTCTGATTATTGAAAATATTGAAGAAGTCACTTTGAAATTGATCTAATGTAGACACATTTAATTTCCCTTTTGATTTATTTTTGGCTCAAATAATTGATCACATACCTAAATAATAAATATATGTTATACACATTGTGCAGGCATCTTGCCTGCACCACAAGAGTTTTATCATTAATATCTATTATTTATAATACTGGGACTTCCGCGCTTCTACATGAACTATCATAAAATGGTTTTCAAAAGTAAATCTAAATAAATCTGTTTGAGAGGATGTTTGTCAAGATTAGCCATAAATGGCCATTTTCTTTTGAAACATCCTTTAACAAACATCAGTTATCCTAGTATCAGCAGTGCTGAATGCTGTTTATTGCCAGGGTGAGGGGATAGGTGTAGTAGAAATCACCTTTTCTGCCATTAACCTGACGGCACTTCTGCCACAATTTGGACATTCTACCTCTAAATACTGCGAAGATGATACGTCTACCTCAGATAATATCCCTTGTTTGCAGTGCCAACACTCACAAATCACTCTGCAAACTGGTTGGTTACAGTCAAGAATCTTAACGTGCTGAAAATTTTGAGATTCGCTGTCTGGTTTCCTGGGTTTAGGGAATTTTTTGATTTCTTGAACTTCCATCATCTTACCATCTAACTGCAAGTATGTTTAGGGCTTTTGGAGCTTACTTAATCCGGCGTTGCTGAAACCAGGTATGAATTTAGGTGTAGAGACCTTCCAAGGGTAGGGATTCTCGGCTCTAAGAGTTTTGAAATCATCAAAAATCATTTTCATACTTCAAATCAGCAACGCCCTTAATCCTTTTCCATCTTACAATTATGCACCAATGATCTGGTCATTGGTGATTGGTAATTGGTAATTGGTCATTTTTACCTATTTACCAACTAATACAGGTTCTCTCACAGATTGCTGTAACAGTTGGGTATATAGTTTATCTAGCTGACTAGCTACACCATGCCAGCTAAATTTATCAATAACACGCTTTTTAGCTGCTTTTCCCAATTCTTGCTGCCATTGAGGATCACTGAGAATCCGATCAATAGCGTGATTAAAAGCAGGGACATTTTGCGGTGGTACTAATAAACCAGTTTCTTCATTAACTACGGTAAATTGCAGTCCACCGACATCACTAGCCACTACAGGTGTACCACAGGCCATGGACTCGATAGCTACCAGTCCAAAGGGTTCGTAGTGACTAGGAACTACACAAACATCCGCTGCGGCGTAATAAGCTGGTAATATCTCTCGACTTAAACAACCTGGCAAGGATGTACATTCGTTCATACCTAACTCGTTAACAATTCCTGCTATGCGATCGCGTTCCTTAGCATCACTATTACCTGGGGTACAACCACCACCAATAATCAATTGCAATTGTTTGGACTCATAGAACTTCGACTCTCGCATTGCCCGCACTAAGGTTTCTATGCCTTTCCGGGGGTCAAATCTACCTACATATAAAACCACTTTAGTTTCTGGAGCAATTTCTAATCTGGTTCTTGCTGCTTCTCTCGTCACTGAACCAAACTGTTGAATATCTGTACCACAGGGAATAATATCAATTTCCCCTTTTTGAGAAACAAGCGATCGCATATGTTCCTGTTCTTGGGGACTAGTGGCAACAATTCTTTCTACTGTTTCTAATATTTCTTTTTCCACTAATAAACGTTGACTTGCTACTAGCGGAATATTTTCTATGGTCTTGTATTTGATCACTCCCAAGGAATGGTAGGTATGAACCTGTTTAATTTCCAGCCTTTTTTTCAATTCCATTCCTACCCAACCAGATAACCAATAGTTGGTATGAACCAAATCATAATTAATTCCCGCTTCTTTCTGGAATTTTATTAACTGATCTACAAATTCTGGTAAATACTGAAAACCATGATCTCTTGACACAAATTCTACAGGACCTGCTGTTAAGCGAATAGTCCGACAACTAGAGCTATGTTCTACTATCGTTTCTTGATCAGCACTGACTCTCCTGCTAAACATATCTACCTGCCATCCTAGCAGTGCCAGGGCTTCACCCACTTGACGGACATAAACATTTTGTCCTCCTGCTTCTTCTCTACCTATTTCAATTGCTGGATCACCGTGGACTGAAATTAAGGCAATGTGTTTTTTTGTGGTAGCTTTCATAGATTTGTGATTTTCCTAATTTTAACAAGATAGAAGTGAGTTTTCAACTTGTGCTTATTAAACTGAAATCTGTGTTTTCTTGGCTAACTTTGAATAATTAATATTTATTCTATCTTGATTATTGCCAAAATATTTGTTAACCTCTCCCACATTCTATATTTATATTTAATACCTTCTATAGATAGAAATATCTATCTTTTTATATGGAAAAGCGAATATTATCTATCATGATATACTAGTTAGTGCATGATAAAACCTATCTCAAGTCGCAACGTCACATCCTTTTAGATATTTCTAGTTCATGATTTGCACGTTTCAAGTAATTACAATAATTTCCATCAAACCAAATACAACAAAGTTAAATCCCTGAAAACATTACTTCAATTGCTATTATGTTCCAAAAGCACTAATTTAATTTAGACAAGTGTGTTCACTTATACTATTATTATATTTCTATAAGTTTTGTTACGTTAGCTACAATTTTAGCAAAAATTCCAAATTTTGTGTAATTATGCTCTCAAGTCTTAAAAAACCCCAAAAACTAAGCAGTGCAAATAACCTGATGTGGCTACCTGCACTGCTTGTTAAGGGCATTTGGTTTTTACCTAGAGACAAAATGAGCTTCTACACCCTCAACTAGTCAGACTAATCACAGCACTTATGTATAATAACTCACTCAAGTTGTTAGTTATCTAGTTGAGACTGGTAATTGGTAATTGGTAATGGGTAATTGGTAATTGGGGATAAAACCCCTGTTTTCATCCTGTTTATCCTTTAATCTTGGACATTCTGATTCTGACCAAGAAATTTTAGATTTTAGATTTTAGATTTTAGATTGGAAATTTTCGGTACAAGTAGGGGCAACGGCCGTACGGGTCAACGGCCGTTGCCCCCTACAATTTCAGGGCGGAACTAATCCAAAATTACTAATCTAAAATCCCCAACCTCCATACTGGAGGGTGGAGTCAATCCAAAATCCAAAATCGTAAATCCAAAATCCAAAATCGTAAATCCAAAATCCACTGAGAATGTGCCTAAATAGCAGCTTACGTTAATAAATAAATTGGGATGTATATAAATGCGCTTATTACTAATAATATAGTATTTGTAAAAATATATATTGTAGAAGCAATTTATGAATTATAGCCACGCTAATATAACCATAACTTCCTTTTCAGACTAGCTTTCCAGGAAGTCGGTATGCCAAAAAGCTTTAAGAATAATTCTTAAAGCGTATTGATTAAACAAACAATCTAGTTGGTTGCTTGTGCAGCCAACATTTCCTTGAGCTTTTCTAATTCCGCCGCCCAACGGGGATCTGGACGAATTGCTTCAGTTTCAACATTTGCAGCAGTCTCACGCGCACTGCCACCACCACCACCGCCGCGTCGAGATTTCTTGCTTTTTTCCCGACGGCCGCCTTCTTTATTGCTGCTAGGAACAGGGGCGCTAGTACCTTGAAGAACTGGTTTGGGGGTTTGTGGTTGTTCTTCACTACCTTCCTCACCTTTAGTTCTTGGTAAGGCCTTTTCTAACTTGATGGGTGTGTCTTTAAACAATTGACCATTATATTTTTCAATAATTTGATCTGCTTGTTCGTCATTATTCACCGTCAAAAAACCGAAGCCACGACATTTGCCTGTTTTCCGGTCTTTAATTAGTTTAGTAGTGACACCATCTCCTTCTTCTGCAAAAACAGCTTGCAACTCTTGACGATCTATTTCTTCTTTGGGCAGATTTCCTATATATAGGCGAATTGACATGGACTATACCTCCAGATTGGGAATAAACAGATGAACAGAGCAAGACAAAAAAACAATCAATTGGCTTTGGCTTTTGAATAGATACTATGGACTAAAACCACCACAAACCAATTTTTTCAATCCCAACTATCAACTTATAGAATACAGTTTTTTGTTGTGATCAAGCTTATTTGGCACGAAGGCATAACTGCACTCGTGGGTTAATATCACCTTAATTTTTGGAATTGTAAATTTAATAGCCAACTATCCACCACAGTAAATTCATTCTTCTTAATTCTTGCCCGCAGAATAAAATACCATTACTTAACATTATCATGGTATTTCCTATGTAGCTAGTTCTGCAGAAACTTTTCCGCCAACAGCTAAAAGCCAATATTATGATCTCATCGTAGCATGAAACACATTTTAATGGAAGAGGCAAGGAGGAAAAATTTTTACTAAAAATAACGGACAACGGACTAATGACCCATCAGCACAATATAAGCACCCCAGCCTTGAGCTAAAATAGCAATCACCAGCATCCAAATAGAATGAGGGCTATTAATTTTTTTGCCATCTTGAGTTTCTAGGCTTTGGATATCTATCCAGGGAGTCCCCCTGCGTCGTAACCAACCTCTAACAACAATCTGTTTACCAATTAGGTCTTGAGGGTGGAATGACTTTCCTAGCCCAGGAATATGATGTAATTTCATTAAACCTTGGCTGGATTGAAGCATCAGGTCTGGTGCTAGACAATTACCAATTCCAGGACGGCCTAATAGTTTACCAGTAAACCGGACTTTAATGCTATCAATTGGTAAAATTGACGGATCTGCAAGTAAGTTGATGAGGTTTTCATCTTGCTGGAGATTAACATCTGTAATCTTGGGAAATAAAGCATTTATCTGTATTAGTGTGCCAATGCTAAAGCCAATTAACACAAAACCCAGGACAAAATACCAGTCGTCATAGATCCACTTCAAGTTTAACCACTGCATGGTATATGCTGTTTGCCAAAGTAACCAAGTTAGACCAGCTAACATAACACCCAGCAAAATTCCCAACCAAGGAGCAATTTGTAATAAAAAAGATGGGGGACCTATTAGAATCGGCTCTTGTGGGTCTATTTGGTATAATTCTGTGTTTAAATGCCAATAGCGAGCTATTTGACAAAGACGTTCAATGCGATCGCCCATTAAGGGATGACTACTATTAATTGTCAACCATTGGCGATAGGGATGAAAGTTTTCCCACTGAAAAAATGATTCAAAGGGTAGATGACCAGCTATACTACCTAAGACTATGCTATGTTGATATGCAACGGGAGCAAGAAGATTCAAGCTTTCTAATTGCCAACTGGTATGTTCTTTGAGGTTGATATCATGAGCCACACCAATGGAAATTTTCAGTAATGCCCGAATGAGTCCATTGGGATTACCAGTAATTTCCGCAGCTTGGCGATCGCTATGATAAAGCCTTAATCGGGAATTTAGCAAGGCTGTACCAGTTAGAAGAAACCAAATTCCGTAAGTAATAGTCGCTAAAACTGTGGCTGGCCAACGCCAAATTTTACTTTGCCAAATTTTACCTTGATGTTGATTTGCCGAAAGTGATATTTGCTGATATAATCCATAAAATGGTATGGTAACTAACAGAATTAGGGACATTACCACAAAATCCCAACGCCCAATTTGCCCTAGAGTTAAAGCATAGACGGCAGCTATTTCATCATTGGCCAATTGTTCTAATAAACCTTGACTAACAGTTATTCTCGCAGTGCGGGGTAGGTTGCCATAACTGATGATTATGGGGGCAGAAATTGGTAAGATTCTCAGTTGGGGACAAGGCCAGCGTCGCTGTTGACAAGTACGTTGTAATACCCTCAGTGTCTCCCGACTGTAGGAATTTAATTTTTCTTTGGATAACTCTTTCTGAGCCAAAAATTTCCCCAGTAACCAGTCGAGTAACCAAGGGGATAATACCATTAAGATCACGAATAATCCCAGAATCAAGGAACTAGGATCATGATATAAAACCTGGGGAGGCTGTAAGTATGGCAATTTATATAGAATTTGGGCAATTAAACCCAATACTAGTTTAAACATTTCTTTGCACATCCAAAATAGTGCTATAAATGTCAAACAAGCAATTAGTCGTGAGTAAATGACATTAGGCTTAGATAGAGGTTGCCATACTTTAGCTCGTCTAGCCTGCCGCCAATAAATGCGAACTCGTTTGATATTGTTATGGTTATCAGCACCAACATAACCATTTTGCGGCTGTTGTCGGGAAGGGTTTACACTGGAAACAGGTATATTATTCGTTGATAAAGATTTTCGCCCCTGTTTTTTGCTTTCATATAAGTGTTCAAGAGCGCGTATAGACCACTGTTGAACTTGGGGGTGGTTACTGGAAATCAAATTTTGGCACAGAGCGATCGCTTTAGAGACCTCACCTGTGCGAGCATAGGACATAACTAACCCAACTTGTGCCTGTAAATAAATCCTGTCTTGTTTTTGAACTTTGGCCAGTGGTTCAAGATTAGCTATTGCTGTGTGGTAATTCCCCTGCTTAAGGGCAGCTAAACCAGCCTGTAAACATGATTCAGCGTGAGAAGGCATAGAAAATGTGGTACTCCAATCTGTTTTAGGTGACAAAAGCACGCTTATTGAGATACCCTGGTAATTAAAAATGCAAAATTTTGAGATGATTGGTAATTGGTAATGGGTAATGGGTAATTGGTAATTGGTAATTGGTAATTGGTAATTGGTAATTGGTAATTGGTAATTGGTAATTGGTAATTGGTAATTGGTAATTGGTAATTGGTAAAACGAAAAGTAAAGTTGCCCAAAACCTGTTCCCTGTTAAGAGTTCCCTGTTCCCAGTTAAGAGTTCCCTGTTCCCAGTTAAGAGTTCCCTGTTCCCTGTTAAGAGTTCCCTGTTCCCTGTTCCCAGTTAAGAGTTCCCTGTTCCCTGTTCCCAGTTAAGAGTTCCCTGTTCCCTGTTCCCAGTTAATTAAGAGTTCCCTGTTCCCTGTTCCCAGTTAAGAGTTCCCTGTTCCCTGTTCCCAGTTAAGAGTTCCCTGTTCCCTGTTCCCTTGTCATAACGACAATTTTTAACGCTAACCTACTTATCTAGGTTTCAATTGTTTGTTGATGAGAAAAAACGGGAGCAATAGCAGTTAATTTCAACTCTGGATGATCACCCTCTAACTGTTGACAGTTCCATTCATTGCGGAATAATAATACTGGTCGACCCATACTATCTTTAACAGTGGTAGTATTGAACAAACGTCCCACTTGCTTTAAAGCTTCCCAACCACCTTCAACCCAACGCGCAACACTGTAGGGTAATAAATCCAAAATAGTTTCTACACCATACTCATTTTGTAAGCGAAACTGTACCACTTCAAATTGCAACTGACCAACAGCCGCTAGAATTGGATCACGTTTTGCTTCATCAGTTGAATACATAATTTGTACAGCACCTTCTTCTCGCAATTCGGAAACACCTTTTTGAAACTGCTTAAATTTAGAAGGGTTGGGGTTTCTCAATGTAGCAAACAATTCCGGCGAGAAATAAGGGATTCCCTCATATTCTAGCTTTTGACCTGTGTAAATTGTATCACCAATCGCAAAAACACCTGGATTATTTAAACCAATTACATCCCCCGGATAAGCAACATCAATAGATTCCCTTTCTTGAGCAAACAATTTTTGGGGACGGGATAAACGGACAGCTTTACCAGTTCGGGCATGATTTACTGTCATATCTTTTTCAAACTTACCTGTACAGACCCGGACAAAAGCCACTCTATCTCGGTGTTTGGGGTCCATGTTGGCTTGCAGTTTGAAAATAAATCCCGTAAATTCTGGATAAGTAGGAGGAATATCCCCGACGCTGCTGCTGTGTGTTCCTGGTTTGAGAGCAAAGTTGAGAAAATTCTTCAGAAATAATTCTACCCCAAAATTGGTCATAGCACTACCAAAAAACACGGGGGTCATTTTGCCAGCGTGTACCAAATCTAAATCTAGTTCTGGACAAACTCCTTCTAAGAGTTCTAATTCATCTTTAAGTTGGTAATAAAGTTCCTTTTCTAATAAGGCCTCAATTTTACTATCGCCCATATCTATGATAGTTTGCTTTGCTTCCCGACTACCGTGGGCGCTACGTTCAAATAAATGAATTTGCTGTTGTTGACGGTCAAAAACTCCTTTAAAGCGATCGCCCATACCAATAGGCCAATTCACTGCATAGGTCTGTAATCCCAATTCCTTCTCAATCTCATCTAGTAATTCTATCGGTTCTCTGCCGGGACGATCAAGTTTATTCACAAAGGTAAAAATCGGGATGCCCCGCAGTTTACACACTTCAAACAGTTTCCGCGTTTGTGGTTCTAAACCCTTTGCCGCATCTATCAGCATGACTGCATTATCAGCCGCTGCTAAAGTTCGATAAGTATCTTCACTGAAATCTTGGTGTCCAGGAGTATCAAGTAAATTAATTTGACAATTAGAATAGGCAAATTGTAATACCGTTGAAGTTACGGAAATACCCCGTTGTTGTTCCATTGCCATCCAGTCAGAAGTCACTTTCCGCTGGTCTCTTCGCGCTTTTACTGCCCCCGCTTCATGAATCGCACCTCCGTATAATAATAGTTTTTCAGTTAAAGTAGTTTTACCAGCATCAGGGTGAGAAATAATCGCAAAGTTGCGACGTTGTTCCACTGCTTGACCTAGTTCTGCTTGTAGTTCAATGGACATATATGTAATTTCTTTCTAACTTCACTAAATTTAGTCTTTTTCAGGAGATACACAACTAACGTAGTTAACCAAGGTCAAACAGTGTCAATTGCTGATAATTCGCTCTCTGATTGACCTGACTCGTAAAATTACTTTTAGGAATCAAAATTGTCAATAGTTGGGTTGACACACTTATCCAGGACCCAGGTAAGCTGTTGAGCATTTAATGATCATTTAAATTGTATAACCTAAAATCAGTCTAACTTTTCTGGGGTGGACAGCCCTGTGCATCCTCATGTATAAATTATGTATATATAATGTATAAATTAGGTGCATTTTAGCTTACTTGACAAATACCGGACTTTTCTCTATTATATATTTATAGTAGGAATATGTGCGCCCATATATATTAGACAATATATTAGACAATATATTAAACAATATATTAAACATCTATTAAACATATCCATAAATATATCATATATAAGTAATTTGCGTTTTGATCACTTCAGAAAAATACTGACCTCACAGGTGCGATAATGTCAAATGGGTAAATCAGAAACACTTTTAATTAAAGAGCCAAAAGAGATAGATGATTATGACTCGTGAAGTAATTCGTACTGATAAAGCACCTGCACCTGTTGGACCATATAATCAAGCAATTCTCGCTTCTGGACAAATGTTATTTGTGGCTGGACAAATTGCTATAGATCCTAGTTTGGGTGATGTTGTTTATACAGAAGATGTAGTTAAGCAAACGGAACAGGTAATGAGCAATATTGAGGCTATTTTGACACAAGCAGGAGCTACATTTGCAGATGTGGTCAAAACTGGTGTATTTTTAGCTGATATGAATGATTTTGCTGCTGTAAATGCGGTTTATGCAAAATATTTTTCTGAGGATACAGCCCCAGCGCGTGCTTGTGTGGAAGTGTCGCGTTTACCTAAAAATGTGCTGGTAGAAATTGATTGTATTGCAGTAATTGGTGATTAATTATATGGTGGGCAATGCCCACCCTACTTTTAATTTTCTGGTTCGATACCTAATGCTTTTAATTGGGCTGCTAGTTTGTCCGCACGTTGTTTTTCTTGTTCAGCACGTTGTTTTTCTTGTTCAGCACGTTGTTTTTCTTGTTCAGCACGTTGTTTTTCTTGTTCAATTTCTTGTTGTTTTTGTCCTACTAATTCTGAACTCCACAACAATAAATTTCCCTGTTCGTCCCACAACCTTAGCCATTTACCAGTTAAGTTTTCTTTTGTACCTTCCCATATACCAAGATAAAGATTCATTTCCTCTATCCAGTAACGTTGGTTTTCATGAGGATTCTGCAAAGTGTACAAACCTGTATTAGAATTTAACTGATAAAATTCTAAACTACCGCTATCTGGTTCAAAAATAGCATAATTTGGGACTTTTAAGATTTTTTCATAAAAAAACCATTTTCCAGGTGGATAGGTTGGTTTACTGGAATATTCTGTTCCGTCTGTATCAGAAATAAATTCCATCACAATAACCGGAATATCTCCCTGGAGTTGGGGTGTATAACTACGAAAGACTTCTTTTTTAGTTACCCGAATTTCCGGTATATAAGCCCAATCAGGGGCTTTAATGACAATTTTGCCATTTAGGGTGGCACAGATGGCGTAGTTGGTCGGTGTGAGACAATTAGGGGGAAGTTTACCGGCTAGTTCGAGGCTTTCTGTCAGGGCTGTGGCTTGGGCTGGTTGGTAGATATTGTCCACTGGATCATCTGGGAGAATATAATCATCGGGTAGTTTTTCCCAAGTGATTTGGTAAGCTTGGGTAGCAATGATCATGATAGGGTTTTCCTGTATTCAGGTTGTAACTTCTAGTTTAACCAATTTTAGAAATCCCGTCTACACAGACAAAACCCACCTTAGTCCTGAGTTACAGCGAATTTCAGGTAAATGAACCACGGTTTTTGTTTCGCGCAAAGGCGCAAAGTAGGAAAGGCGCAAAGGAAGAAGGTAATCAAAGTCTGGTTTAAATCGCCGAAAACTGCTGTAATTTATTAATGATAAACTCTCAGGTATTCTTTAAATATGGGGAATATAGTAAATAATTTTTCATCATTTTCTAACTTGGTTAATAAAAATCTTCTTGTTAATGATTGTAACCCGTTTATTATATCTATTGATGACAATGATAAGCACTTTTTTATCTCTTCTCTAGATATGGGTTGATGATTTTGACTGATTTTTAATAATATCTCTTTTTCAATATCAGATAATCTCAACCAGATTGAATCAAAATCGGTTTTAAAGTCTGCTGTTAAAATTAAAATATTTTCTTTGAGAAATTCTGATACTTCACCCTGAAATACATCTTTAATCAGGATACTAATATACTGTAAATATTTAGGATGACTTTGATATAGTTTAATCAATTCTAACCAATTTTCCTGATTTTTTAAGCCTGTATTTTGTAAAATATCTGCATGATTTAACCCTGATAATTCTAGGGAGTGAGTTGGGTAAATTTCTTGGTCTAAGGATATCATTTCTTGACATTTTTCCTGACTAATGAGAATTAAACAGCTTTGATGTTCAATTTCTGTGATCATTTGCAGAAAGGTTTGATAGTCTTGATATTCAGGTTGATATTTTCCAGCAAATTGACGATTAATAAAAATATTTTCTAAATCATCTAAAATAATTAAACATTTCTGATTTCTAAATATATCAAATAATTGTTTTAATTTATCATCTATAGGTTGTTTGGCTTCCTGTTGACAAATATTTAATAAATCATCAATAAGTAAATTTAGGGATTTAGGAAATTTTAAACTTCTCCAAATAATGACCGCAAATTTATCTAAGTTTAAGTCAACAAATCTTTTGACAAGGGTAGTTTTACCAATTCCAGGTAATCCTAATATTGAGATTAAATGAGTGTTTTGATTGACAATAAACTTAAATATCAATTCTAATTCTTTTTCCCGTCCATAAAAACGAGTAATTTTAGGAGATACGGTTAAATCATGGTAATAAGATTTAGATTGTTTTGGATGATGATCTTCTTGATAATGATTTGATTTTTGATGATTAGGACACCAATTAATATTATTATTTCCAAAGATCACAATTTTAGAACAGTTTGTAACTCTTTCTATAGTCCAACAAAAATTAGATTTATTAACCTCTTGACCTAAACCGTCCGATAACATTTTAAATAACTTCCTACTTTCGTCACCAATATAACCCTCATCATAGTCATAAATACTGGCAATTTGTCTATAGGTTTTACCATTAAATAGTTCCTCAATAATCTTTTTTTGTAAATCATCTAAATGTTTATCAGTCTGTGTAAATACTAGGTGATCAACAAATTGTAAAATTTCTGTAACATTCATAAAACCGAGCTTAGGTAATATTTTTAGCCATTATAACTCAATTTGTTGGCAATTTATCAGGTATTTTCAGGTATTTTCTTAATATTCTGTAACAAAACATCAGGTAATATCAAGCATTTTCTGACATGACAAAAAAGTCATTTAGTATAAAACTGATTAATCAGGGGTAATTGAAGCAAAAATAATTGCAGGAAAACAATGGTTAATCAACTTTATTATGGGGACAATTTAGAAGTTTTAAGACGTTACATAAAAGATGAGTCTGTGGACTTATGTTATATTGATCCTCCCTTTAATTCTAAACGGAATTACAATCAAATTTATAATAATATCGGTGCAGAAGATAAAGCACAAGCGCAAGCATTTATTGACACTTGGGAATGGGATGATCACGCTATTCATGGAATAAATGAAATTCTCATTAATTATCATGGTTTATTTACTCAACAATGTATTGCTTTAATTACAGGTTTGAGTAATGTTTTAGGAAAAGGAAGTTTACTAGCTTATTTGGTGAGTATGACTTTAAGGATAACAGAAATTCATCGCGTTTTGAAACCTACGGGAAGTTTTTATTTACATTGTGATCCTACTGCGAGTCATTATTTAAAGTTGATTTTAGATGCT
>LJOT01000657.1 GCA_001672075.1 Anabaena sp. CRKS33 | reverse complement strand
TGAGGAACTGTCCAAGCGGCAGGCTGACGCGGTACGATGGGCTCGGAACGTCGGTATGAACGAGAAAGCAACGAACTGGCGACCGATGAAAGTAGCGCCCCACACGGCGCAAAGGAGCAACGATGAATGAGACACAGCAGCCCGCCGTGGCGGGTCCGGTTGAACCGACAGTCAGGCGCGGCTTTTGGTCGAGCTTTTGGGACGGGCTGGGTATGGGGCCAGTGTGGCGGTGGCTCGCGTGCAAGGTGGTGGGTCACCAGTACCAAGTGCTGCGGCGCATGAACCCCGGCGCGCGGAAGGTCGGATGCGACCGCTGCGGGGCCGTGTGGGGCATGCACGACCGAACGCAAACGCTCGTGCCTTGGGATGACGAGTTTGAGGCGATGTACGCGCTCGGTGGCCCGCTGGACCCCGAGCACTACAAAGGCTGATGGACGCCTAACGTTCGAACTAAGCTGCCCGCCGTAGGCGGGTCAGATTGAGCGAGGGGTTAGGCCTCTGGCTCCGAAGCGAAAGGATGCTAACGTGATGACCAACGAAGAACTGGCGCAGGCCATCGAGGTGACCGACAAGAAGGTGCGCGAGTGCGGCACCGGCCAGCCGCGCTATGAGCCGCTGCTGGCGCACCTAAAGGCACTGCTGGCGGAACAGCGCCGCCGAGCAGAGCAGCTGCCCGAATGGCAAAGCCCTGTGCCGGCCGTGCAGCCGACGTACACGGTGACCTGGTGACCTGCGGGGGCGCGCAGTAAGAGGCCGAACGTGGGATCTAAGCCGCAGACCACGGCCGCGACAAAGTAGGCAACCGATAAACCGCTGGCAGCCGTGGGCTGTCGGCCTTGAGCGACGGGTTAGGCCCGTTGGTGGA
>LJOT01000379.1 GCA_001672075.1 Anabaena sp. CRKS33 | reverse complement strand
TAACAGTCCAATCACGTGCAGTAAGCCCTTACCTGTGACTAACTCGATTATCAACCCAATAAATCCTAACATGGCGATACGACCATTCCAAACTTCGGCGCTGGTGGTTATTCCCCATTCCCAACGTTCTTGAGGATACATTTTCACCTTTTTTTTCATTTGGGTAACTTGAGAGAGTTTCAAGTCGGGTTGTTTAAGGGCATCAATAATCAAGTCAGATAAAGCTTGAATAAACACCGGATTGGTATTCGGTGCTGGGACCCGTCCAAAGTTGTGTATTCCTGCTTCTTCTGCTATTTCTCGGTATTCAATGTCAATTTCTTGTAGTGTTTCAATATGTTCGGAAACAAAACTAATGGGGACAACTACGAGATTTTTCACCCCTTTTGCCCCAAGTTCTTTCAGTGCATCTTCTGTATAAGGTTGTAGCCATTCTACAGGACCAACACGACTTTGATAAGCCAGAGTGTGGGGATTAGGACGGTTGAGGGTTTGCATAATTAAGTAAGTGCATTCTTCAATCTCCTGTTGGTAGGGATCGCCGGCTTCCTTAACGTAGCTTTTAGGGACACCGTGGGCGCTGAAGAAGATATGCACATGATCAGGATCAGGAAACTTCTCCAGTTCCCCAATGATCAGTTCTGACATGGCTTGCAAATAACCTGATGCTTTGTACCAAGAAGGGATCACCGTATATTCAAGACCTTGAAGTTTGGGGTTTTCCTTCCATAATTGTTCTAATAAGCGAAAACTAGAACCGCTAGTGCTGATGGAAAATTGCGGGTAAAGGGGGAGAATTACCAACTTATCAATGTTATCCTGGGTAAGTTGGGCAATAGCTTCTTCTGTGTAAGGATGCCAATAACGCATTCCTACATAGATATTAGCCTCCTGTCCTAATTTACCTAGCTGACATTTAATAGCCTCTCCCTGTTCTTCTGTAATCCGTCGCAATGGAGAACCGCCACCAATTTGCTTATAATTTTCTTGAGATGTTTCTTGTCTGCGGGTAGCAATAAACCAAGCTAGGGGTTTTTGCATCCAGCGAAACGGTAAACGGATAATTTCTGGATCTGAAAACAGGTTATACAAAAACGGTCCGACATCTTCGAGTTTATCTGGACCACCGAGATTAAGTAATAATACCCCTATACGACCCATAGCAATTATTTTCCCCCAATCTTTACAGATTTTTACTAAAGTTGTTAACAATATATCTTTAATTAAATATAAAGCTTTATCGGCAGGAAAAATACAATGGCGACAATTTTTCGAGATTTGAGTTACAGATACCAATGGTTATATGATAGCATCTCCCGGTTAGCTGCTGTCACTGTGGGGGGTGAAGCCCGGTTTCGTCGTCTAGCTTTAGAAAATTTAAAACTAGAAGCAGATACCCAGATTTTAGATTTGTGTTGTGGTAGTGGTCATGTAACCAGATTTTTGGTAGATTTTTCCAATCATGTCACCGGTTTAGATGCTTCTCCATTATCTATACAGCGATCGCAGAAAAATGTCCCCAAGGCTACATATATCCAAGCTTTTGCGGAGGATATGCCTTTTGCAGATAATTTATTTGATGTAGTACATACTAGCGCGGCTTTACACGAAATGCAGCCGGAACAACTGCGAAAAATCATTACGGAGGTTTATCGAGTGTTAAAACCGGGGGGAGTTTTTACTTTGGTAGATTTTCACCCCCCAACAAATCCCTTATTTTGGCCGGGGTTAGCGGTATTTTTCTGGTTATTTGAAACTGAGACAGCTTGGGAATTGTTGAGAACAGATTTACCCGGTTTATTAACAGATTATGGTTTTAATGTCGGTCAACCTAGTTTATATGCTGGTGGGAGTTTGCAGGTAATTCAGGGGAAGAAGATAGTTAAGAATGGTCAAGATTTTCAAGAGAAGTAATGGTCAGAATCAGGATATCCAGGATTAGAGGATTAACAGGATGTTTTTTTATGAAATATAGGTTTTTGTGAATGATAGAAAATATATTTTTCTCTGAATCATAATTTATAATCATTAAATATTCACAAAAAATCTATAAGGAAGCCAGGGAATTACAGCGTTTTCCGCTCTGATGATGTACAAAGTTGAATCATGAAACTCTTGTGGTGCCGGCATCTTGCCCGCTAGATATGTACCTCATAACACCGGGAAGTGCTGTACATTCTCTTGCTGTTTAGAAATAGAATCTGTTTGTGTAAATTCATCAAATAATTTAAAAAATTCCTCAAAAGCAGTATTTTCATCTTTAGAGAAAAATAAAATTATCTGATCCCAAGTTTGATTATAAGCAACATTATATTTTTGTTGTATCCAAGTTTGAAAACCTGAAAATTCTTGTTCTTGAGAAGTTTGAGATATTTGCATTTGACGACGTGCAAAACTGTAACCAGCGATAAAAGTGCGAAGGTTAGCGATGGTTGCTTTTCCTAAATACATAGCTGGACGTTTTTGGATATTGCGGATTAAATCGTATAAATCAAACATGATATTTCTCAGGTTAAAATTCTGTTTCAGTAATTTGAAATTCTCCACCTAAATCTTGTATAACGCAATATAAGTTATTTATCCAGTTTACCCTAGAAATTCCTTCGGGGTGAATGTTGTCAAAAATTAGTTCTTGTCCATCAATTTCTACTGCAATAGCATAATGTCTACCGTTAATGGAGATGTTTTGTTGTAAAATTTCATGGTAGATATTACAGAATGGGTCTTCTATACTGCCTGTAAACAAGTTAATTTCTCTACCAGGTATTTTCTGATTAATCAGGAATTGACGCAAAGCTATAGCACAAGGAACACATTCAAAAATATGAAATTGTTCGGCTATATCATTTAGTTGACAGCGAATATCATTATTAGTCATGATGTAGGATATTTTTAGCCAGATTATAAAAAATATAGAAGACTATAATCAGGGTAAAAATACCATAAATTGAGGAAGCCAGGGAATAAATTTTATTATTTATCAGACAACCACAACAAAAAATCTCCAAATAGTGAAAAAGTAACTTTACCTATTTGTTAATAACTAAAAACTTAAATTGAATAAATCCCCTTGTCAATAGGGTTTGAGATGCGCTTACCGTGCTTGAGTCCCTCTTCTTTTCCACCCATACCTGGAAAATGATCAGTGCAGCGTTAATTGTTTTCGCTCAT
>LJOT01000656.1 GCA_001672075.1 Anabaena sp. CRKS33 | reverse complement strand
AGGATGTTATTGTTTATTTGAGGTGGGGATTTTGAGGGTATTTTTGTCTGAATCAGGATAACCAGGATTAAGGGATTTACAGGATGTTATTGTTTATTTGAGGTGGGGATTTTGAGGGTATTTTTGTCTGCATCAGGATAACCAGGATTAGAGGATTTTCAGGATGTTGTTGTTTTATTGTCTATGAGAAGTACAGATTTTAGGATGTTAGATAATAAATTATCCGTTAAATTATTTGTTGTTATTTGTTGACTGTTGGTGTAACTGTATTTTATAATATCTCAATATTCACAGACAATTCATCAATAACAATTTCAGCATCCCACCAACAACCTATAAATCACAATTATGTAAATCCATGAACACACCTAATACCCAAAATAAAAAATTAGATGAAATCACATATATCATTAATGGATGTGCAATGAAAATACACCGAACTTTGGGAAATGGTTTTCAGGAGGTTATTTATCAAAGATGTATGGAAATTGAGTTGCAAAAATCAGGTTTAGGTTTTGGAAGAGAGGTGGAACAAGTAATTTATTATGAGGGAATTGAAGTAGGAACACGAAGGGCAGATTTTATAGTTGAAAATCAGGTTGTGGTGGAGTTGAAAGCGATAATTCATTTAGAAGATGTTCATTTAGCGCAAGCGAAAAATTATTTGGTAGCTTATAATTTTCCTGTGGGATTATTAATTAATTTTGGTGCGTTAAAGTTGGAATATAAGAAGGTTTTTAATCCTAGATATCGGGTTGAAGTTGTCTGAATCAGGATAACCAGGATTAAGGGATTTACAGGATGTTATTGTTTATTTGAGGTGGGGATTTTGAGGGTATTTTTGTCTGAATCAGGATAACCAGGATTA
>LJOT01000378.1 GCA_001672075.1 Anabaena sp. CRKS33 | reverse complement strand
ATCCTAAATGAAATGTGAACATCTCTTATTTTCCTACCTCTGTGTCCTCTGTGTCTCTGTGGTTCGTTAAAAAAACTAGTTTCATGCTTCAACCCAACCTACAATACTGAATGCTTACATATAAAAACTTATTCAAATACAGTCAAACTATGTAGGTTGGGTTGTTAGGGTTAGCGTTGCGGAGCAATCGGAACAAAACCCAAGATTTTTCCTTCTTTTGTTGGGTTTCACTTCGTTCTACCCAACCTACAAGCTTAAATATAAACACTTATTCAAATACAGGAGGCCATAATTCAGAAATAGCAATTTCCCAACCAGGAAATAATTCACTTACGGTTAATTTATCATCTTCTGTTAATAATGTAATTTTACCATCAGGACGATAAACAGTAACAGTTAATTCATCGGGATTGATTAAAATTCCTACCTTTGCACCTAATTCTAAAAATAATTTAAGTTTATCTTCTAATTTAGCAACTCTATCAGTTTTTGATTTAATTTCTACTACTAAATCAGGGACTAAATTACCGAAGTCTCTCACAGTCCGTTTTAATCTTTGGGCAGAAACAAAAGAAACATCGGGAGCGCGTAAATCAGTATTTGGCATAATAAACCCACCACTGGAGTCAAATATTCGCCCTAATTTACGAGGATTAGTCCATAATTTTAGCAAATATATGAACTCAGCACCAATTTCACTAGATTCTATATCCGATGGACCCATAATTAAAATATTTCCTTCTTGTAGTTCTATTTGATAGTCGTTATCATCATCTTTTAATATTTGTTCTATTTTTTCTAGGTTGTTAATTGTCAGAGTCATATAATTTTCATCTCCAGTGATATTTTTGATGATTCGATATTATAGCATATTTATTTATATCATTCATATCCCTGACTTCTTTAAGATGTTGGGGATCTCTAAACAAAATTATTAAGTTATCAAGATAATATAGGAATTTACTACTTAAATTAAATCAAAACTTCAACTTCTTGGGCGATACTTGTAGGTTGGGGAATTGGTAAACCTGACTCTATTAAACCTTCTATATGAAATTCCATTGCTTCAACAATCATTTGTTGAACTTCTACTAATGTTTCAGCTACAACTATACAACCGGGTAAGTCGGGAACATAAGCACCATAACTGCTATTTCCCTTTTCAATTACTACTGTATAACGCATTATTCTTCCTCCAATTGTGCTTGTTTCCATATACTTTTTAGTGTACCAATGGGTACATCAATATTGGGTTTACCGGAAACTGTAACTATACAACGAAAAGTAAAGTTACCCAAAACCTCTTCCCTGTTCCCTTGTCATAACGACAATTTGTAACGCCAACCTACTTATTGATAGAATTTATGCAGTCTGACCCACCTTACCTATCTATTTTTATGTTTGCATATTCTTGTTCTGTTAATGCAAATTGGGGGTCTATGATTTTCACTTCTTGATAAGTTAGTTCGTAAAGTTTATAAACCATATTGTCTATTTGTTGTTCTAATGCGGTTGTATTTTTACCTTGGGATTTATATAGTACAATGTTATCTACTAATCTCATGAATTGAACTTCGGATCTTGAACTTATTTTCTTGATTGGTATTGATGCCAAAAAATTCGATGAATATTCAAAGCATTGACCCATTTTTTTTGCATTCTTAATAGAGTATTTTTTTACAAAATTTGAATTAAGAATAGCTGTAATGTATTTCATGTTTAGATTTGAGATTTGTTTTTTTGTTAGTACAAAACTCGTCGTTAATGAGATCAACCTCTCAGAACTATAGGCAAATTTATTATAAGTAGAACGGTAGTAACAAAATATTTGTTCTGATATATCTTGATTGAAAAGATCATCATTATATCTAACTATTTCATACCATTTTAATCCCTCACTTTGAACAGCATATCTACCTTCAAGTTGATTTCGATATTTTGTTAGATATTTTAATGTATTTGGATAAAGTGATATATCAATTCCTTTAGTGGTTCTGATCAAAAATGATGGAGATTTCTTATAGTAATATTGATCTATACTTGATGATTCAATCAGAGACTCAAGTAAATGATTTTCTATTTGATAATCATTTATAATTTCTTGATTTACAATAAAAATCTGATCTTTGCCTGTTGCCACACCTTTGCCTATAAAACAAATATCTCCTAGCTTTAATGTCTCACTGCTGTTTTTATTAGTGTGTTGTTGAAAGCTCCAAGAATCCTTGCCTAATCCATTTAATAACAGTTGACCAATTCTATAATCAGAATTAACTTGAAGTTGTCTTCTGGAAATATCTTCAAGATTTATTTCTAGGCTTTTTATATTAAACAGTAAGCTGTATAAAAAGTTTTCTTTCTTTTCTGTTATTTTTTTTGTTAACTGTAAAATACAGGTATCAACATGAGCAGTTTGAAAAACTTGTTCACTTCCAAAATCAATAATCTTGTTTACTTCATACTCATTAACAATAAATTCTCTGATTTTGTCCGCATAATGTGATTTGGTAAAATAACTAGCTGTTATAAAATATAAAATTCCTTTGAATCGAAGTAAGCTGTTAGCTGTTTCAATAAAAAAATATAAAATATCAGCTTTCCCTCTATAACTTTTAAATTTTTTATATTCTAAAAGAAGTTCTTTATTTGGGATTTTTTGTATATTAAAATAAGGAGGATTACCAATAACAATATCAAAACCCACATTTTCCCCAACCTGCTGATTCATGACTTCAGGAAAATCTAACTTCCAATCAAAGAAATTAAGAAACAGATCAGGATTATCTTTTAAATGTTTCAATTCCTGAATATTTTGTTTCCAACTAACAGTTTGTAAATAAATTTCCGTTTGCTTGGTTAAAGTTTTACCCGTACCCGTGGGTTTAGTTTCCATACCCTTACTTTTAATCATCAATTCCAATTGACTTATCAACAAATCAACCTTCAAATTACGGATATCAACAGCTAATTTTTTCTTATCGCTATCAGGACTAAAAAACTGCTTTTGTTTCTCACTAATTTTCATGATAATTTCTTGCGGTTGGAAAACATCAACTAAAAGACTTCCTTGTTTAACATCTTTCATTTCCCAATCAATATCAATAATATCATCACCTAACTTACTTACCAAACTATTACCCACCACAATTTTATAATCAAGATTAGGTAATGCTTTGGGT
>LJOT01000377.1 GCA_001672075.1 Anabaena sp. CRKS33 | reverse complement strand
TCTTACGGGCAAATAATTCCTATTATCAAACATTGCGGGAAAAGTTACTTTGGGCTGGTACAAGAGTTCGCTACAACAATAATCACCGCAATTGATTTTGTGCGAGGTGCGGGGTGCGACAACAATAATCACCGCAATCACCGCAATTGATTTTTGTCTATTTTCCTGTCCCTTCCGGGAGTAACCACGGGGGGATTGCATATAGGCCCAATTTCTTTATGTTTGGGGAAAATATTGGAATTATAACGTCAAACAAAAAAAGTGGGGGATGATTCCTAGCCAGGGCAACCACGGGGGGTTTGCCCCTACTTCGTTATCATACCCCACCTCAAATGTCACTGATTAAGTGAACCAATTAGTCATTAAACAAGAGAGAAATTACCAGCAGTCAGCGTGGGAGCAGTAGCGAGAATAGCAAACTCACCACCAGTACCAAAGCCCGCAGCCGTGCCATTTTGGTTGTAGTAAAGACTACCACTGCTAGAGCTATAGACAATTAGCCCGTTACTAGTACCTACCAAATCATCATCTTCAACCACTGCAAACTCCTCTGCTACACTGAATCCTTGACCGATAACACTGGTCAAAGAAGCGAATACAGACTTACTCAACAGTATTTGGTCATTGCCGATACTAAAGTCTTGGATAGTCTCTAGACCTTGACTAGCTGAAGTGAACGCCGCATTCCCTTCAAAGCCGAAGACATCATTACCAGCGCCACCAATCAGAGCATCATTACCAGCACCACCAACTAGAGTATCATTACCAGCACCACCAACTAGAGTATCATTACCAGCGCCACCAACCAAGCGGTTATCTAGGTCATTGCCGATAATTCTATCTGCTCCAGCACCTGCAATCACGTTTTCAATGGCATTGGCGGCAGTTAATTTCAGTTTTGAACCATTAGCAACCAGGGTTTGAGTAGTAGTAATGCCTAGATTTAGGCGAATTGCTGCGGTTGTACCTGTGAAGTCAATAGTATCTTGACCATCATCTACTGCTTCTGTAATGGTGTCAATACCGAGGCTAGTTGTGGTAATGACAAAATTATAGGTATCATTTCCTGTACCACCAACCAAACTATCATTACCAGCACTACCAATCAGGGTATCATTACCTAAACCACCAACCAGAGTATCATTACCTAAACCACCATTAAGGGTATTATCACCGCTATTACCTGTGATGGTGTTATTCAGGCTGTTTCCAGTACCATTCAAGGCTATCCCAGTCAGGTTCAGGTTTTCGATAGTGGCATAACCAGCTAAACTCAGGTCAACACTGGATTGAATTGTATCCATACCTACACTGTCTGTAATAGTGTCAGTGGTCGAATCCACAATATAAGTATCGTTACCTGCACCACCAATCAGGGTGTCAGTACCTAAACCACCATCAAGGGTGTTATTCCCCGTGTTACCTGTGATGGTGTTATTCAGGCTGTTTCCACTCCCGTTAATGGCTGTAGTGCCTGTGAGGGTGAGGTTTTCTACATTATCGCTCAGAGTGTAGGTGACAGATGATTGGATCAGGTCTGTACCTCCATTCAATGCTTCTGTGACTACATCAAGTATGTTGTCAACAATGTAAGTATCATTGCCCACACCACCCATGAGAGTGTCCTCACCAGAGCCACCATTCAGAATGTTATCACCGCTATTACCCGTGATAGTGTTGTAGTCAGTGTTACCTGTACCGTTAATATTAGCTGTTCCAGTGAGATTGAGGTTTTCTACGTTGACACTCAGAGTGTAAGTGATAGATGATTCGACTAAATCCGTACCTTGATTAACTGCTTCTGTTACTACATCACCTGTGCTGTCAACAACATAAGTGTCGTCTCCTAAACCACCAATCAGAGTGTCATTACCCGCACCACCAATCAGGGTGTCGTTACCCACAAGACCAGTGAGTTTGTTATTTCCACTATTGCCAGTGATGATGTTATTGGCGGCGTTACCTGTACCATCAATATTGTTAACACCAGTCAAGGTCAGGTTGGTTTTTGCTGCTGCTAATGTGGCAGTAACACCAGAAGTAACAGTATCAGTGATGGTGACAGTGCTAGTAACAAAGGGGATAGTTGCACCAACGGGGTTAGTTAAGGTGATGGTGAATTTTTCATCAGCTTCGGCGAGTGTATCAGCCTTGACAGGGATAGTGATAGTCTTGCTTGTCTCCCCAGGCGCAAAGGTGAGTGTACCAGTAGCACCAGTGAAGTCAGTACCGGAAGTAGCAGTACCACTGCTGGTAGCGTAGTCAACCGTCACCACAGTATTACTAGCTTGACCCAGAGTAACTGTAACTACAGCATTTGTATCTACAAATTCCTCGACCACAGTGACATCATTGATACTAATTACCACAGGAATGGCTACTAACAATTGTCCACCCTCTACATGAGCACCATTGAGAATATTGGGCTGGTTCGGGTCAGCAAAGTTGTTGAGACCATGGGCTTGAATATCGAATAAGTAGCCACTTACACCAGTTAGACCATTTTGGGGTAGTTCTACAATCCCGGAGCTTTCCCATGCGCCAGTACCGATATCATAGGCAGCACCAGCAGCCTGTTGGTTAATTTCAAATAAGGACTTAACAGTGTCCGTAGCGATGTCATAGGACCAGATTTGAGCATCTCTGTTTTGGGCAGCCATGACACTACCACCAAAAGCAGTGGTGTCTTCTTGAATGGCTATTTTGCCGTTTTTGTCAACAACAATATTGTCGTAGCTAACTCCAGTATTGGCTCCACCGTTTAATACTAATTCAAAATCATTAATTGCACCTGTGGGGTCAGCAGCGTTGAGACTGAAACGATACAGTTTACCGTAGGGGTTTTCTGCTTCTGCTGCTACTGTGGTAGTAGTACCGTCTACCTTATTATTTGTACCTGTGCTGACAAAGTAGAAAGTACCAGGATTATTTGGGTCTTCTGCTATGTCTTCTAAACGGCGGAAGTTCGTCGAGCGGCCAGTGACATTTACCCAATTAGATAAATCTGTACCAGTGGTTTTAGCTACATCGTCAGATCTATCCTCCGTTCCTTTTGTGTCATATATAGCACTACGGTCAACTTTAACCCAAGTAGCACCTACTTTTACCCCTTCTGCCAAAGTTTCGTTGCTATAATCGGTAACTTTAAGAACATACAAATCACCATCTTTGAAACCGTTGG
>LJOT01000091.1 GCA_001672075.1 Anabaena sp. CRKS33 | reverse complement strand
TTAAAATATCAAGAAATCATCAAAAGCATATTAACAGAAACCGCCGAATATCGGGCTTCTATACCTGATGGTTATAACTCCCAAGTTTTATTTGATGATGAACATGAACGTTATTTAGTGTTAGATATTGGTTGGAGTGAGGATCAATATCTACATACCACACCAATTCATGTAGATTTGATTGATAATAAAATTTGGATTCAATATGATGATACAGAAGAAGGTATTGCTAATGATTTTATAGCAGCAGGTGTTCCTACACAGGATATTGTACTTGGTTTTCGTCATCCTAAAATCAGACCATATACAAACTTTGCTGTTAGTTAATAGTTCATTTTTTTATGAGCAAATTTATGAAATTGATAAAACCATCTCTAGAATACTATTTAAACCTTAAATATTCCGTCACTCTTTACCCTGACGTAGAACAAGGTGGATATGTAGCAGAAATCAAAGATTTACCTGGATGTTTCACTCAAGGAGAAACCCTAGCAGAGACAATGACAAATATCAATGAAGCGCGGGAATTGTGGATAGAAACAGCTTATGAAGCGGGGGATAATATTCCTTTACCCAGTACCTATGATAATTATAGTGGTAAGTTAATGTTACGAATGCCTAAATCATTACATCGACGATTATCTGAAACTGCGGAAAGGGAAGGAGTGAGTTTAAATCAATATATTGTGTATTTAGTGAGTATAGCACGGTAATAATGGGAGTTTAGCGCAAAATATAGATTAAGAATTATTAGGTTAATTTACTTGATTTGATATTCATTCAAGAAATCTTTTGCTGTTTTAATTGCAATTCCTTGATATTCAACTAAAACGAGTAAATCTTGATCACCTGTAATAATCACATCAACCTCACCAGCAATAGCAGTAGCTAAAATGATATTATCATCTACATCTCTAAGTTCAGGAACATTTAATTCTTGAATAGAATAAAAAATCACTGATTCTTGAATGAGATTTATGACTATAGGAACTGTTAAGCTTAATGCTTGTAATTTTGGTGCTAGTTTCCTTTTATTAAATGTACATTCTAATTCATCTAACAATTTTTGAGACATAGCAATTGTTAGTTTGTCTTGTTCATGGAGAAGTAAAATCTGATCAGGAAGACCACCCCAAATAATAGCAGATACCCAGATATTCGTATCTAAAACAACTTTCATTATTCGTTATTTTCCCTGCGAACTTCTCGCACAATTTCACAAATCTCTTCTGTTGTCAAAGGATGAGGATCATTTACTGCTTCTCTTCTTTTCCTTAATTCATTCCAATCAAATTTAGCAGCTTTTTTAAAAAAAATACCATCTTCGGTGATGGTAACTGAATATTTTTCACCATTCACAAATTGTTCTCGAATTTCTGGAGGAAGTTCTAGGTTTCCTTCTGGTGTGAAAGTGATAGTAATTGTTTGTTCCATAATTACCTCATTTACTTACTTCTCAAAACAAAATAATACTATATATTATAGTATATAGGAATCCGGTTTGATTCTGTGAATTTTCGGTTGAGTTAGGGAACAGGGAACAGGGAACTCTTAACAGGGAAGAAGGATTTCAGTATGTACCGAGTTCTGTATGGCTACGCCACGCAAGCTATCAAAAATCAAATATTATTCCTATAGTATATCTACAGCTTTTAATTAATAACCAAATTGATTTACAACAAGAGTTCATCAGATATATGTTATAATACAAATTATAACCTAGCTCAAGAATTATCTTATGGCTGATAAAATCTATGTCATCAACAATGTTAAGCCTCTTTTTAGATTTTCTCATGAAGGATGCTATCGAAAATCCTTCCCAATTAGTTGCATATACTCAAGAAATGAGTGCAGAAATAGATGATTTATTAGCTGATGTAGTTTTAGATTAATGGCTGTATTCAGTTGTATTGTGTTTTAGAGCATTTAAAGAACAAAAAATAATTAAAAATAATTATTATTATCTGGTTAGGTTTTCCCCGCAAGGAAGGTGATAAAAAAGATTGTTATCAAGTATTTACAAAAAAGGTTGAAAATGGTGATTTTCCTGAAAGTATTGAGCAATTTATGGCTGAATGTAATTTAGATGATTCTAAATTGGGGTAATCTCCCTTTGGTTGCTTTCATGCACATAAAAACAATCACAGGGAAATTACCCGCAGATATTTTAATTTGAGATAAGTTAAGATGAGTTGAGATAAGTTAATATTTCTTAACTCATTACTCAGCAGTTACCAATTCAGTGCTACCTTTTGTCCGTTTTCGGGTTAAGGTGTTGTAAACCATGATCCCAATGGCTTTAATCAAATTACCTTCCAATTCCTGGAACATCTTCATGTTCACACCAAAGGCGGCATTTGCTTCTTCTACAATGCGATCGCCTGTGGTATCATCAATGGGCATAGCATCCAAATTTTGCCGATATTCCGCTTTAAATGCCTTCTCGTCACTAATATCTGCAAATTCATAAAAGGCTGTCCCTTCCCCTTCACCCAATTTCATCGCAGTTTGAGCAATACCTTTGAGAATTTGTCCCCCCGATAAATCACCTAGATAACGGGTATAGGAATGAGCAATTAATAATTCTGGTTCGGTAGCAGAAATTTCCCGAATACGGTTGACATAGGCCGCACCCGCAGGGGATAATTTAATTTGTTCCCGCCAGTTATAGCCATAGTAGTAAGTTAAATCCTGTTCTAAGGTTTGTTTGCGGTTAAGTTGGGGAAAGTAAATTTTACTCAACACTGGGTGATGTTTGTGTTTTTCCATCTCCTCTTCCATGGCCGAGTAAATAAAGTAAAAGTTAGCAACCAACTTGCGGTAGGAGTTTTTTTCCACAACTCCTTTCAAAAAACACTTGACAAAACCCACATTTTCTGCCATAGTATGTGCTTTCTTTGTCCCTACACGTAATTTGCTTGCTAAATTGCTGCTCATATTAAAATTCTCAACTGTAAAAAAATTAACTTCTGGAGTTTTCTCAACACATTGGCCAAAAAACCCCATTAAAAGGTTAGATTAGAACTGTTTTATGAAAATTTATATTAAAAATTATTAAGCAAGAAAACGATATCGTGTTTCACCAGAAGAAAGAATGATCGAAAAAAATGCTATTCTTCTGTGTAATTATGTGGAGTTCTTAAACTTATGGTTTTATCAATGGTTCAGACTCAAGGCTCTATTTCCCAATTGGTGACAAAGGTGGAAAATAGTTGGATGTTAAATTCCATACCGTTACCAACCAATGCTTTATTCGGTACAGACGGTATTCGTGGTCAGGTGGGAGAACTGCTAAACGCGCCTTTAGCTTTACAAGTGGGTTTTTGGGCAGGTATGGTTTTAGGTAGTCATGCTACTTGTTCAGGACCAATTATTCTAGGACAAGACTCCCGTAACTCTAGTGATATGTTAGCCATGGCCTTGAGCGCTGGCTTAACCGCAGCGGGGTTAGAAGTGTGGTATTTGGGATTATGTCCTACCCCTTGTGTAGCCTATCTGGCCAGCACCACTAACGCCATTGGTGGAATCATGATTTCCGCCAGCCACAATCCACCAGAAGACAATGGAATTAAGATATTTAATGCAGATGGTGGTAAGTTACCCCAAGCCCTACAAATGGAAATTGAGGCGGGATTACGTGGTAAATTATCCCTGGATTTGAGTAGGAATAATTGCGGTAGACATTATTACCGTGCGGAGTTAATCAAAGATTATAGTCAAGCTATACAAGCACCTTTACAGTCTGGACTGAGTCTAAAAGGGATGAAGATTGTTTTAGATTTAGCTTGGGGGGCGGCGGTAGGTTTAGCACCTGCGGTATTTACGGAAATGGGTGCGGAGGTAATTTGTTTACATAATGAAGCCAATGGCGATCGCATTAATGTTAATTGTGGTTCTACTCACCTAGATATTCTCCAAGCCGCTGTTAAAGCCCATCAAGCCGATTTAGGCTTTGCTTTTGATGGCGATGCAGATCGGGTTTTAGCTGTGGATAATACGGGCAGATCAGTTAATGGTGATTATATTCTTTACCTTTGGGGTCGTCATTTACAACAAAAGCAACAACTACCAGATAACCTGATAATTTCCACGGTCATGGCTAATTTGGGCTTTGAAAGAGCTTGGGAACAGATAGGTGGTAAATTAATTCGCACCGCAGTAGGTGATCAATACGTTCAAGCGGAAATGCGGAAAACTGGAGGAATGTTAGGAGGAGAACAATCAGGTCACATTGTTTGTAGTCATTATGCTATGACTGGAGATGGCTTATTAACAGCGCTACATATTGCAGCGGTGGTCAAAGAGGCTAATCTATCCTTAGCAGAAATGGTAGATCAAAGTTTCCAAACCTATCCCCAAATATTACGAAATGTGCGAGTATTAGATCGTGAGCGGCGCTTAGGATGGGAAAATTGTCAACCGGTGCAACAAGCGATCGCTAAAGCCGAAGCCGCCATGGGTGATAATGGTAGAGTCCTCGTCCGTGCTTCTGGGACAGAACCCGTAATTAGAGTCATGGTAGAAGCCGCTAATGCTGAACTTGTTAACCATTGGACAAATGAATTAGTTTCCCAAGTCCAACAACACCTGGCTTAAAAGTTCAGAAACAACAAACTTAAAATTTTGTTACAAACCACAACATACCGATAGGTTAATCGGTCTTTTGTGTTATACTGTCACGGTATAATTTAGATATCTTTTTAGAACACAGGGAATCTTCTATGACTCTTCGTCTTGGTGATACAGTACCTAACTTTACTCAAGCCTCTACCCATGGGGAAATTGACTTTTACGCTTGGGCTGGTGATAGCTGGGTAGTGCTATTTTCTCATCCTGCTGATTTTACACCAGTTTGCACCACCGAACTAGGAACTGTTGCGAAACTCAAACCAGAATTTGACAAACGCAATGTGAAAGCGATCGCTCTGAGCGTTGATGATGTAGAATCTCACAATGGTTGGGTGGGAGATATTGAAGAAACCCAAAGCACCAGTCTTAATTACCCAATTTTGGCAGATCCAGATCGTAAAGTTTCCGAACTTTATGATATGATTCACCCTAACGCAGCGGCTACTGTTACAGTCCGTTCTGTGTTTGTCATTGATAACAATAAGAAACTTCGTCTTTCTTTTACCTATCCTCCCAGCACTGGACGCAATTTTGATGAAATTTTGCGCGTCATTGATTCTTTGCAATTAACTGATAATTACAGTGTTGCTACCCCCGCAGACTGGAAAGACGGTGAAGATGTGGTGATTGTACCATCTTTGAAAGACCCTGAAGTCCTCAAGGCTAAGTTTCCCAAAGGCTATCAAGAAATTAAACCTTATTTGCGGATGACTCCTCAACCTAACAAGTAGGTTTTCATAACAGCAAATATTCTTTCTATTGTAGGGTGGGTTAGCGACTGCGTAACCCACCGTTACTTATTTGATTGTATGAGCATTGAGACTAAGATAAATATAAGATAAATATAGGTGGTTTGTCCAATGATTTTTATTTTTGGACTAGTCTTGTAGTGTGAGGTTGAATAATCAAGGATATCTTAGTTAATCTCAGCATAGAAAGAAAAGAGGAACTGATGTATGACTGATCAAGTAAAAATTAATAAAGGTAACACTCAATCTGATCAGCAACCTAAATCTATTAAGATTAGAAACTTAAAAATCCGAAATTTTAAGGGATTAGATGATATTGAACTTGATTTTCCAGTCCCACAATTAAAAGGTGATCCAGATATCATCGTTATGGGTAGTCGTAATGGACTAGGTAAAACATCAGTATTAGAGTCTTGTGCATTGCTATTCTTAGCAGCATCTCAAGATAAAATATCTTTGAATAGATTTCTTTCCCCTGGTATTTCCATTAATATTCCTGACCTCTTAATTAGAGGTGGTGAAGAAGATGCAAATATTAGTGGTGAATTTTTTATTGATCATCAAAAATTCAGCGTAAATTTACAAATTTCCCGGACTGGTAATTTCAAAACTAATACTGATACTCCAGCATTTAAACAAGTCTTAACTCAAAAACATTTTCAGTTATTTTATACGAGTGATAATATTGAAAGATTCTTTTATTCGTTAGTAGGTTTGAGTCCAGAACCAATTCTACTTCCACATTTTATTTATTTTCATAGCTATAGAAAAATTCAGGAAGGTGGTCTAGAACTAGGAATGATGGTTGAAGATAAGTCATATAGAAGATTAAAAAGAGTCAGAGCAGAGCTTCCTATCAGCACATTTAAACTGGAAATTTTGCGTTCATTAATGAGTCGAGGTGGTCTGTTTGAAAATATAGACGATACTGAATCGGAGAAAGTTATAGAAACATTAAATGAACTAATGAGCCGATACGCATCTGGGACTATTGAAAAGTTACGTCCATCACAAGATAATACTATTGAGTTTAGAATTACACCAAAAAATGGTAGTGCATCTTTTACTTTTGATGGATTAAGTTCTGGACAAAAAGAAATAATATCAACTCTTTTTCTGATTTGGAAATATACCGCTCGTTATCCGGGAATAGTTCTGATTGATGAACCAGAATTACATCTTAATGCAGAATGGCATCGCCGATTTATTCATAATTTATATCAACTTGCACCAAACAACCAATATATTATTGCTACTCATTCTGAGGATATTTTTGCTTCTGTAGAATCTGATAGACGTATCCTCCTATCCTCTGGTGAGGATTAATAAAATTATGATTAAACCTAAAACCAATGTTCAATCTGAACAGGTAAGACAAGGAGCTAGTCACGTTATTTTTGTAGAAGGTAAGGATGATAATTCAATAGATCCTTTTATCATAAACACACTTTTTAATAATAATGATATTTTTGTGGATGTTAAACCCATCGGTCCATCTTTTAATATTAGAAGTGCAGCAGAAGCTCTGCATCCACATCATCCTGAATACTATTTTATTATTGATAGAGATCATTGTTCTAATGAAGAAGTTGAAAGTACATGGTCTAATTTTCCTGATGAAACCAAGAATAATTTATTAATATGGAGAAAACGAGAAATTGAAAATTATTTTCTTTCTATAGATTATTTAATGAAAAGTTCCTATATTAATTGTGAACGTCAAAAAATAGAACAGTGTCTTTTACGTATGGCGCGTAAACGAGTTTTTTTTGAAGCTGCTAACATTGTCATAATTGGTTGTAGGGAAGAATTTAAAAAAAAGTGGATTAAGAATTTTGAGAAAGTTAATGATTTTAAAAACAAAGAAGATGCAATTTCCAAACTAACAACAAAAATACCAGAGTTTTTGGAACGTCAAGCAGATTTATGTCAATACACTAATATAGAAAATCTTGAGGAAAAACTAAATACAATTCTTACTGAATTTTATGGAGAGAGCGAAAATTTAGAACTTGGGTGTGGTAATTGGATAAATTTAATGGGAGGTAAACAACTACTAGCTACTGTTGTTAATGAATGTTTTAGGGTGGAAGATAGAAGCGGGAAGAGAATAACCGGTAAAGATGCAACAAATGCTGTTGTTAAGGATTTATTAAGAAGGCCACTTTGTGAACAGCCTGATGATTTTCAACAACTTTGTGAATTAGTTAAAAAGAGAATAAATATTAAGTAAGATACACACGGTTTCACAAAGAAACGGTATTACCTATTTTTTGTTGAAGAGAAGTAATAATTTCAGGAGTTAATTCTGCTTCTGGTTGTACTACTTCACGTTCAGCTAAAACTGATTTAATTTGACTTTCGGAAGCTGTTCCTAATCTTTGTAACAGTGTTTTAAAGCTTTGATTACTAGCTGTGTTAGTTGTCATAATTTGATATTTGCCTATTTGAAAACTTTATTGCTAATCTATCTATTAAGTTGAGTAACTTTAATTCTTCTATGATCTCTTTCATGTATTCATTTTCCTCCATATTAATTTCAATAAATTGCCTATTTGAGAATAAAGTTATATAATCGGTATCATTTGGTAATAAATAATTGATATAAATTCCTTCTCTATCCTGACTATTGGAAAAATTTTTAGAATAATATTTATCTTGAACACGCTTTGGTAATGCTCTTGTTGTTAAAAATTTTTCAAGAAATGAAGTATTTGATTCAGTAAATTCTTGATGATTATATTTGTCTATCTGTTTATTTAACTTAGAAACATAAGGATATAATTCAGCCTTATTCTTATATTGAATTGGTAAAATAATAAAACCTTTTGCAGCTTCTTCTGCTATTTCTGTCTTGGGAGGTCTGGAATTAAATGGAGTTAATAAAATTCCTTGAAATTTAATTTTTAGTTTTGTAGGTAAATGATCAGAAATTTCAGCTTTTAAAATATCTCTTAATTTGACAATTTGAAGTATTCCGCGCTTCAATTCATCACTACTTGTACCTTTCATCTCAATAATTGTACAAATGCAAGAATTAGAATCAATATAAAGAGACATATAATCTGGTCTTTTTGATGATTGATCTCTTATAAGAGGATCATTTTTACAATGATCTCGATCTATTTTAAATAAAATACATATAGCATCATTTTGAGAATCTAAAGTTATACGAAAATGTACTCCACTTTCTTGTGGAGCATTTCTTCCTGGCATTGTACGCATTGTAGCAAATACCAGCATATTTTCTAGAAAATTAAAATTTTGCCAATTGAGTTTATCTTGTTTGTCTTTGAGAATTTGAGCAGGATTATTCTTCTGTTTCATCTGCTTTTCCTTGTCCTGCTTCATAAATTTGAAAAAACTTTTGTTGAATATCTACAGAAACATCACTTAACGTATCCCATTTAATACCGGAATCTGGATCATTTAATGAAACTAATTTATTATCTTTCATTTCATAGGCACTAACTTTATCTATAGGTAAAAATGCTCTGTCATCTTGAAGATATAAATATGAACATTGACGTTTTAATATTTCAGGATTTTCATGATTACCATTAACTAAATTATCTAGATGTGCCATAATATATGGACTATGGGTTGTGAGTAAGATTCTCACACCAAGATTAACAAGAATAGATAATGCTTCCAGTAGCTTTGCTTGTGATTCTGGGTGTAAGTTCATTTCTGGTTCATCTATTACCAGAAAATCACCTTTACTTGCACGATATCTTAAATATAACAGTAATGGTGCCAGTTGTTTTATAGAAGAGGAAGCGTTATATAGGTCAATTTCTAAACCTGTTTTCACTAAAACTTTTATCTCTGTTCTACCCAGGTGAGCAAACTTCAAGATAGTTCTGTTTTGATTTTGTAGTTGGTTTTCAATTTCATCTGCTAACTTTTGAAATTCATCCTTATCACTTGAATATCCTTTTTCTATTTCTTCTTGAAGGTTTATATCAGATAAAAAATCTAAAAAATCTTCTACTGGTTGTGGATAACGGATATCTATTGACTCTTTAAGTAAGTCAAATGTCTCTTCAGAGGTACTGTTGATAAATGACTCTCTTTGTTTTTGTTTAAGAATTCTATATCTTTTAGTTTCCAGTATCTTATATGTATTTATAAACGCATTTCGTTCGGCAGGAAATGGAAAAGTATTATAAAAAAGCACTTGCTTAACACTAAAGATAAACACTAGATCAGGTCTATCATTAAATTGGCGAAAACCCCCCGTAAAATTCGGTCTTTGATTTGTACTTATTTCCTCATCATCAGGTTGAATCTTAAAAATCAATACATCCTCTTTACGACTGATTTTCAGGGAGGTTCCATCTGTCAAAGGAAATGGATCTTGCTGAATTAATTGATTGATAGCATCTTCCACTTCTTGTCGAGAAATTATCATTTCAAATGATGTTTTAGAAAAAAGCTTACGACTAGAATCCTGAAAAAATGATTCTAAAGTTTTTCTTCTAAAATTTTTTGCTGTCGTTTCAATATCTCTGATAAAAAAATCAAGCAAGTCATTATCTATTTTAAGCAACCAACTATCGTCTTCCTGATGCTTAAGCTCTAATTTTTCATTACCTTGGATACGTAGAGTTCGTCCGGCACGCTGCCACAAACCATAAATTGAATAGGCAATATAGGTTTTATTTGAGTTATTAGGTCCAATAATTACTGTCAGAGGACGCAAATCTAACTCTGTTTCTTGAATACTACCTAAGTTTGAGAATTTGATTTTCATTTTTCGCCTATATTCCAAATAGAAAATACCATTTTAGTATTAACAGCCTTCATGTAGCATCTCCAGTGTAAAATGAGGTGCATTTAATGGAATTGGATTTTGCTGCATCCGTGAAATTAGAGATTTGAGAAAACGTTGTTTACTTTCTACATCGGAAATAGGAGGTGAAACCACAGAACTTGATTGGATGAGTAATTCCACCTCAGAACCTTCAGGTAAATTACAGGCTGTTTCCAAAATGAATGTGCCGTTACGATAGACTGCTTTTAGGGTAGGGGGCATCATAAAAAACTCCATAATTAAATTATAATTTAATTATAATTTAATTATTGTAGAGCAAGTTCAGCCAACAATCAGAGTCACCCATCAATTAACAAGTTAATATTACATTACAACTCAACCTTTGTGACGTTACCGCTCACATTGTCCCTGGCAGTTATAGAATAATAACGATATCCTTGTAAAGCCTACCAAGAACACAAGGTAGCGATTAAGTAGCAGATTTGACAGAATTAAAACACCAAACCTCTGTATCCAGAAGACATTAGTAGCATTTTAGAAGTTCGTAAAATTTTTATGGTTTCCCAAATTCGTTTTTTGATGTGCGCTCCCGACCATTATGATGTGGATTATGTGATTAATCCTTGGATGGAAGGTAATATTCATAAGTCTTCACGCGATCGCGCTGTAGAACAATGGAATAAATTATACAATGTCATTAAAGATCATGCCATTGTTGATTTGGTCGCTCCTGAAAAAGGCTGGCCTGACATGGTATTCAGTGCTAATGCGGGTTTAGTTCTCGGTGAAAATGTCGTTCTCAGCCGCTTTTTACATAAGGAACGTCAAGGTGAAGAACCGTATTTTCAACAGTGGTTTGCAGAAAATGGTTTTAATGTTTACACCCTACCCAAAGACCTCCCTTTTGAAGGCGCTGGAGACGCGCTTTTAGACCGGGAAGGGCGGTGGTTATGGGCTGGATATGGTTTTCGCTCAGAATTGGATTCTCACCCCTTCCTGGCTAAATGGTTGGACATTGAGGTGATTTCTCTGCGCTTAATGGATGAGCGTTTTTACCACCTTGATACCTGTTTTTGTCCTTTGGCAAATGGTTATTTGCTGTATTATCCCGGTGCTTTTGATTCCTATTCTAACCGCGTTATTGAAATGCGCGTCGCACCAGAAAAGCGCATCGCTATTATGGAAGCTGATGCTGTTAACTTTGCTTGTAATGCGGTGAATGTTGATAGTATCGTGATTATGAACAAAGCCAGTGATGGTTTAAAATCACGGTTAGCAGAGGTTGGTTTTCAAGTCATTGAAACTCCTTTGACGGAATTTCTCAAGGCTGGTGGTGCTGCTAAATGCTTGACTTTACGGGTTACAGAACCTGTGAGAGAAGAGCTACACGCTAACATATCTGTAGAAAGTCGTGTGGTTCGCATGGAAGGGCATTTACTAGATGCAGGGTTAATTAACCGCGCTTTAGATCTAATTGTGGAAATGGGGGGAAGTTTCCAAGTTCTCAAATTCAACTTGGGAGAACAACGTCAAAGCACCTCCGCTGCTGAGGTTAGGGTATCTGCACCATCCCATGATGTCATGGAAGAGATTATATCTCAGTTGATTGATTTGGGTGCGGTTGATTTACCCCAAGATGAACGAGATTCTAAATTAGAACCAGTTTTACAAGCGGGTGTAGCCCCTGATGATTTCTATGTCAGCACGATTTATCCTACTGAAGTTCGGGTAAATGGACAATGGCTGAAAGTGGAAAATCAACGCATGGATGGAGCGATCGCTATTTCTCAAACTAGTAATGGTATAGTAGCAAAATGTAAACTATTGCGGGATTTAGAAATTGGTGAACAGGTAGTAGTTGATGTCTTGGGTATCCGCACTGTCCGCAAAGCGGAATCACGAGAACAACGCAACTCCCAAGAATTTAGCTTCATGTCCTCCGGTGTTTCCAGCGAAAGACGAGTAGAATTAGTTGTGGAACAAGTGGCTTGGGAATTACGTAAAATCAAGGATAGTGGTGGTAAGGTAGTTGTCACTGCTGGACCCGTGGTGATTCACACTGGTGGTGGTGAACATCTGTCACGACTGATTAGAGAAGGTTACGTTCAAGGTCTTTTGGGCGGCAATGCGATCGCTGTTCATGATATGGAACAAAATATCTTGGGTACTTCCCTGGGTGTAGATATGAAGCGCGGTGTAGCGGTACGCGGTGGACATAGACATCATCTCAAGGTAATTAACACTGTCCGCAGGTTTGGTAGCATTGCTAAAGCTGTAGAAGCAGGAGCAGTTAGGGGAGGGGTGATGTATGAATGTGTGAAAAATAATATTCCCTTCTCCCTCGCTGGTTCAATTCGTGATGATGGACCTTTACCCGATACCCAAATGAACTTGATATTAGCACAACAGGAATATTCGCAAATTATCCAAGGTGCAGATATGATTTTGATGCTATCTTCCATGTTACATTCCATCGGGGTAGGAAATATGACTCCTGCGGGTGTGAAGATGGTTTGTGTGGACATTAACCCGGCTGTAGTGACGAAATTGAGCGATCGTGGTTCAATAGAATCTGTAGGGGTAGTAACAGATGTGGGTTTATTCCTCAGTCTGTTACTTCAGCAATTGGATAAATTAACAAGTCCTTATGTTGCTAATGTAGGTTAAGAAATACCGCTTTTAACATTCTTAATCTTGTGGTGCGGGCATCTTGCCCGCTAATATTTCAGCTAACATTTTAATATAATTATTATTGAGTATTGAGGTAGGAACTATGGTAAAAATACAAATAATTGACCCTAATCAATCCTACACATTTGCTGATTATTTCAAGTTGAATTATGAACCAGATGAAATTATAGAATATTTTGGGTATAACTTGCAATCACAATCACTAACTTTACCAACAACTCAACAAAACTTAGAAAGATTAACAGACCTAAAAAATCGTATTGAAGAAAGTTTACCCTATATTAGTTTAACCAGTGAAACTGCTAGGAGAGAATTTTTAATTGCTCCTGTAATTATGGAGTTAATTCACTATACTCATGCTAAAGTTAGAGTAGAGTATGGGTTAAATATCAATCATCAATTAAAAGGAGTTGTTGATTATTATATTAAAGCTGACAATCAATTATTAGTTATTGAAGCTAAAAATGCGGATTTAGAAAGGGGAATTGTCCAATTAGCTGTAGAATTAATTGCCTTTGATAATTGGTCTCCTATTGATCATCCTATCCTCTATGGGGCAGTTTCTATTGGTAATATTTGGCAATTTGTAATTTTACATCGTGAATCAAAAGAAATCACTCAAGATCTAAACCTTTATCGTGTACCCAATGATTTAGAAACTTTAATGAAAATTTTAGTCGCTTTAATGAAGAATTTTTAGGCTATTTACACATTGTTTAGCAAAAAGGTTAACTAAATGCAAACCCTAATTCGACTCAAAATTGAAAGATTTATTGAACAAGATCAAGAATATTTTGTAGCTACAAGTGATGATTTACAAGGTTTAGTAGCAGAAGGTAAAACAGTACAAGAAGCCATAGAAATTGCTGAAGATGTAGCTAAGGTATTATTGGAATTGGAGAAAGAAGCAGTGCAAACCCGAAATTTATATTATAATTATCAAGTAGGTTGGGTTGCAAAACCCAACACCACAAATTATTAGTTCTGATGATCTTGTTGATTTAACCAAGTTACCAAATCAGCAACTTCAGAAATATTAAACAACGCAGCACCTAAATTTTCTAGTTGTTCAACAGGTAAACCTTTGACTTTTTCAACTATTAAAGAATCAAGTTCCCCAAACCGTTGATTAAGTAAACGTAGACAAAATTTAACTGCTTCTTTTTGTTCTCCTTTCTGTTCTCCTTTCTGTTCTCCCTTCTGCAAAATGTCCTGATAAATGACTGATTCTTGCATAATATCCTCACTTAACAATTGACGAATAAAGTCTTTCTCAAATCGCAAACCTGCTAAAATCTCTGTGTAAGCGGCAATATCCTGTTTAGTCTCCCTATCTGCAATTTTAGCAACATTATTGGCAATCTGGGATAATAAACCTTGGGGTGAATTTGTCTGTGTTAATGGTGCTAATGGCAATAATGCCAGATTATTGAGAAATAAGGCTGAATCTTCCACATTCTGATTACACGATAACGGTGTCTAGTTGTTTCGTTAATGTATGCTTCAGTGAAAACAAATTTATTTAAAATAATTTAGGGATAGGGATATGGATATTACAAAAATCCTGATTCAGACAATATTCAGTTTCGCGCAAAGACGCAAAGGAAAACCAGCAATTTATCAATAACATCCTGTAAATCCTAAAATCCTGGATATCCTGATTCTGACAATTAAAATCACATTTTTTTTCACGCAGAGGCGCAGAGAGTCATAATTATAATATAAACAACACCAACAAAGGAGATAATTAATTATGTTACAAACTGTGAAAGGAATTTACAGAAATGGGAAGATTAAGTTATCTGAAATTCCTAAAAATATCTTAGAAGGCGAAGTTTTAATTACTTTTATGGAAACTAAAATACTAGAAAATATTGGGGTAGAAAGTTCAACAGCAGAATTATTTAGTTCCCTCCGTGGTAAAATCCAATATTTTGAAGATATAACTACCTCTGTGGGTTTATAATATAAGCATCATCAAAATAAACAAATGTGATTGTATGACTAAAGTAGAGTTTACCATTCCCATCCATAGCGTCACAGACACTATCAGAAAAGAAGCAGAAAATAAAGCTAAAGAAGCTTATGTAATGACACTACTAAAACACGGAGAAATTAGTAGTGGTAAAGCTAGTCAATTATTAGGAATTTCTCGATTAGATATAATTGAGTTAATGTCTAAATATGAGATATCTCTTTTCGACGATAGTATGAGTTTAGAGGAATTTCAGTCAGAAATCAATCAAGCGAGAATGGGGTTAAAAACAAATAATTTTAGTAGAGGTTTACCAATTGTTGGTTTAGTTGGAGTGATTATTTTAGCCAAAGAACAAGGATTAATTGATAGTGTCAAAAGTATTTTGGATGATTTAATAATAAAAGGTACAAGGATCAGTCCTAAAATATATAATTATGCTCTAATTACAGCACGAGAAGTTTAAAAATTGTCAGATTCTGATAATATCTAATATTTAAGTTTCGCGCAAAGTAGCAAAGACGCAAAGGAAAACCAGCAATTTATCAATAACATCCTGAAAATCCTCAAATCCTGGATATCCTGATTCTGACAAAATAAAACTTGACATAACCAAAAAACTCTGTTATTATCGTACAATATGCCCTACTCTAACTTTT
>LJOT01000655.1 GCA_001672075.1 Anabaena sp. CRKS33 | reverse complement strand
CTTTGGGTGAGGCGAGCGGCGATGAGAAGGAACCATCGTCTTCCCCCGGCGGCCTCGATGTGGCGATCCGGGGACATGAGTCGCAGGAAGAGATTCCAGATATTGTAAACCAAGAGCAGCAGCCGGATGGCCAGTTCGCTCACCGCCCGCCTGCGGGAGCAGAACCCGTCGAAGCCCCACTGGTTTTTGAGTTCATCGAAGACATTCTCCGCATCGGCCCTTTTGCGGTAGAGATCGACGAGTTGCCAGGCATTGACCTCGGCGGGATCCAGGTCGGTGACATAGGCCTCGAACTCATGGAGGTTCTCATCCCAGAAGGCGGCTCGCTCCTCCTTGGGCAACACCCCGAGTATGCGGCGGCCGATAACCACCCTGCGCTGGCAACTCCACCCCGGCAGCTTCAAGCGTGTCTCGGCAACTTGGAGAACCCCTCTCCGGGGCGGTCCCTGCCAGCAATCCTCGCCCAGGGCAGCAATGTGTCGGCGCACATTGGCCGTGATCTTCAACTTCAAGAGGAAGCGGGGCCTTCCAGGCTGCCTCTCATGCCATGCCATGACTTTTTCCTGCCCCAATCCGATGTCTCCCCGATTGAGCCAGACCTTGCGCCCGCCCAGCCAGCGCTGACATTCCTCCATGGCTCCTTCCCACTGGGTGGAGGTTACCGTGTTGCCCGCCCGAAACTGGTAGTACGGACACATGCGGGTTCCCGCCGCAACCGCCAGCAAGGGATGAAAACTCCGACCTCCCGGCTTGCGGGGGTTATAACCGATCTCGGCTCCCTGCTGGTGTCCGTATTTGCTCTGCACCGTGGAGTCCCAGTCCAGGATCAGGGTGTCGGGTAAGGCTCCCCAGATCGGCTTGGCCGCCTCGGC
>LJOT01000376.1 GCA_001672075.1 Anabaena sp. CRKS33 | reverse complement strand
GGTATTCCCTGAAGATGCGCTCGAATTGCACAACCATGCCGTAAATCATAAGGTTGAAACTCAATTCCCACCTTTCTAAACCATCTGGATATATCTCTCCGCATCCAATTAATATTTTGTACAGATGCAATTTTTGCCACCTTTTTTTCTAAAATCTTTAATGGTTTGGGATTATGTAAATCAAATAATTCTATCCATTCTGGTACAAAAGGAATAACTTCTCGATATCCAGTTTTTGTATTTTTATTCACCTTCCAAGTATGATCTATATTTTGGGGAGACATCCACCAATTAATATCCGGTTCTACAAATAATTCCCTTGGTCTTAATCCATAAGTTGCCAACATTCCATATACCCAACGCCACATTTCCCAAGTATCTATTTCATCAGTAATGTTTGTATTTTTGCGGTTGAGGGCGAATTTTTCAAAGAGGTAAAAAGCAGATATTATTTTTTCATCTTCAGGAATTTCTCGATAAGCAGGAGTGACATGATCCCGTTTAACATCGAGTTGAAATCCTAAATTAAAGGTTTTAATTAAAACAGAAGTTACTGCTATTAGTTCATTTTTTTTATTACCCTGAAATGAATTAATAACTTCCTCAAAATTTTCTTTTGTGGCTAAATGGGTGAGAGTCAAGTTTCTTTTAATTACAGATATATAGTTAGCAAAAGTATTTTGACTGGTGATAGTTTTCTGACGAGTTTGATAATATTTTTCATCAAATGTATCTAATAATTCCCCAATTGTTTTGCTCTCTTGTTTCTCTCTCGATTTAATTCCTAAATACTTCTCATTCCACTCAAAAGTATGACGAGCAATTAATTTACCTAATTCATAACTTTCTTCAATAGCTGTTTTTAATCCTTCCAAATTTGCAGGTATTCCTAAAGATAAATCATACTGCTTTTTTGTCTTACCTAAACTGTAATCTCCTGGTTTTAAAGGTAAGGTAGCTCGTAATTGGAGAGAATTGCCAGTTTGTTTAATACTAACTTTAATTCTCTCTCTTTTTAAATTACTATTAGCTGCAATTAACTTCTGTTCAAAAACTGCTTGATACTGTAATTCTGTTGCTTTTATTTTCGTCATTCCCTATACCTACCGTCTGTGGTGTTCTGCGGTTCAAAATCGGCAAATATATCGGCGAATAAGTCGGTTGAGTCTGCATTTGTATATTCCTGTGTAGATGTGGAATATATACCCTCGCAATTACCCTGATCTTGTCCGCTCATTCCCTAAATATTCCCTTATTTATCAAAGCTAAAATGGTGAAAATAAAATGTTATTACCGAGCAAAATTACCTGATAAAATAAGTTACTCAGGAACATTTTTAAAATATCACCTGTTGTCATAGCAGTTATATGGTGCCTGGTGGAGTAATGTGCGCCCCAACTTTAACTGATATTACCCGCGCCTGGGCAATTTTGGAATATTTCCGCACTAATTGGTTAGAACCAGTGTGGTTAGGATGTTCTTTAGAAAGATATGAAGAAATTCAATCTTATGACGACTTTCAAAAGTGGTTAAATGAAGATGTTAAACATCGAGAATCAGACTTGGGTTTATATTGGAGAATGGGGTTAGATATCGGTTTAGATAGATATGGTGCTGGTGTGGGTAAATATGTGACTTGGGGTTATATTCCCCATGAGGATAAATATAATAAACCCACCATTGAAGGACGTAACGCTGCTGTGATTATGAAAAGCGGTGTTTATGATAGTTTTACTGATACTCATAGCTTAATGAATCAAGCATTTGCTCGTGAGAATTTAACCCATTCTTGGTATGATGAGGGTACAGAAGATTGGCATCCAAGCGATCGCACTACAAACCCAATTAATCACAATCAAAAAGACTTTAATGGGGCATATTCTTGGTCAAGTGCAGTCCTCCACCAAGACTTAGGACGTTTAGAAGCCGGACCCCTAGCGCGTCAATTAGTTGCAGGGGGAAATCATGGAGAATCTTGGCAACATTATGACCCATTTATTCTGGATACATTTAAGAAAATGGGGGGTGCAAGTGTTCATCTTAGACAATTAGGAAGAGTCCACGAAATCGTTAAACTATATCGTCAAGCTGAACGCTGTTTAAGGGAGTTCAAATTAAACGATCCTTGGTATATTAAACCTGAAGAAAAAGATGGTAAAGGTTGGGGTGCAACGGAAGCCGCTAGAGGTGCATTGTGTCACTGGGTAGAAATCGAAAAAGGCAAAATTAAACAATACCAAGTTATCGCTCCCGGTACTTGGAATATCGGACCCCGTGACGGTGCAGGAGAACTAGGACCAATTGAAAAAGCATTAATAGGAACGCCAATTCAAGACCCTAAAGACCCGGTAGAAGTCGGTCATGTAGCCCGTTCTTTTGATTCATGTTTGGTGTGTACTGTTCATGCCCATGACGCAAAAACTGGGGAAGAATTAGCTCGTTTTAGAACGGCTTAATTTATACAACACTTCCCGATGTTATGAGGTACAAAAACCCCACCCCCAACCCCCTCCCCGCAAGCGAGGAGGGGGCTTAAGATATACCTCATAAGATCGGAAAATTTTGTATAATCTAGAACTCCGATTTCTCCCATAAGTCAGGGTTCTATATAATTGTTATTTACTGTACAAAAGTTCCTAAATCCGTGAGTTAGTCTGAATTTTAAGGAATAATTGATAATTCCTAATTATCAGATGAAGAATTATCAATTAGGAATTAGAAAATACTAAAATTGGTAACTAATTGTGTCTAATTTAGAACTACATCAATATCTTCCTCAGCTTCCTGATGCTGCACTGCAAGAATTTATAGAATGGTGTATGTTGGAGCAGTCAACAGCCGCAGGATTAGAATTTAAACCTGATCAAAGTAAGTTAAATAATCTAGCACCAGCGGATTATTCTAAGCAACTAGTTGATCAATTTATGAAAGTCAGACCTGACCCAATTAGAGCCGGTTTGGTGGCTGTAATTGCCGGAAAACAAGCTGATAAACACGAATTAACAGGTTTAGCTGCGGTGGTTGATTTTGTTTCTCTTTATGTTAAGTATTTAATTCCTAAAGATGGTACTAATCCAGAAGAAGCTGATGCAATTTTAGCGAAAGCATCACAACATCAATATGAGCGACTTGTGGAAATTGCCAAAAAACATGGTGTAAGTTTATAGATTTATAGGGTGGGTAATTCCCACC
>LJOT01000654.1 GCA_001672075.1 Anabaena sp. CRKS33 | reverse complement strand
TGTAGCGGCTGGGGGAATTGGTGAAGCTATTACCCGTGTTCGTTCTCACATTCCCTATCCTCTGACAATTGAGGTGGAAACGGAAACTTTGGCACAGGTGCAGGAAGCGTTAGAATATAAGGCAGATATTATTATGTTGGATAATATGCCTTTAAAAGTGATGAGTCAAGCTGTGTCGCTGATTCGTCAGGAAGATGGTAGAGTGAAAATTGAGGCTTCGGGAAATGTAAACTTAGAGACTATTCGCGCTGTGGCGGAAACTGGTGTTGATTATATTTCTACTAGTGCGCCTATTACTCAGTCTAGATGGTTGGATCTAAGTATGAGAATGGTTTAATCAGTTATAATAGTAGCTAATTTATACATTCGGGCGGGCTAGAAGCCCACCCCACAAGATAAAAATTTTTTATTTTTATACATTTTAAATGCAGTGGATTCTAGAAATTATGGTAGAATTGGGGATTATGTTTAGCGCAAAGACGCAAAGGCGCAAAGTTGCGATTTTGAATTTGCACAAGTTTGTGTTTTAGTTCATAAACTTAGAAATTCTCTCTACAGCGGTTGCTAGAATTTCCGGTTCTTGCACTAATGCGAAGCGAACGTATCCTTCACCAGATTTACCAAAGCCTATACCTGGAGAAGCTGCTACACCTGTTTTTTTGACTAATTCGGTGCAAAATTCTCTTGAATTATGACTCCATTGTGTAGGTAATTTTGCCCAAATATACATCGTGGCTTCCGGTGTGGAAACGTTCCAGCCTATGCTATGTAAAGCTTTGATGAATGTGTCACGGCGTTGACGGAAAATAGCTAAGGCTGATTTTACACCATCTTGCGGTCCGGTCAAGGCTGCGATCGCTCCGTTCAAAATT
>LJOT01000653.1 GCA_001672075.1 Anabaena sp. CRKS33 | reverse complement strand
GCCGAGTGGTTGAAGGCGCAGACCTGGAAAGTCTGTTATGCAGTAATGTATACGAGGGTTCGAATCCCTCCCTCTCCGTTCCTAAGTGATAAAAAAGTTCGATTTAATGATGATTAGCTTGAGGAAAAATTACTTATTTATACCTGTAAAAATATGAATAAGTGGCTACCGTTAAATCTGAAATCACAAAAGCTCCGAGTTAAATTACTCAATGACCCCTATTATCGTTTACAATCCGGTGAAGAAGTGCAAATAGCGGCTGAATTGGGTCTGGGAATTGATGCTAATCAAGCGACTGTGGATGATTGGTTGCGTTTACCTGGGTTATCAATTCACCAATGTCGATCTCTGGTGGAACTTTCCCGCGCGGGTGTAGTATTTTATTGTCTTGAAGATGTAGCTGCGGCTTTGGGTGTACCAGTGCAGCGATTAGAACCACTAAAACCTCTGTTAAAATTTAACTATTATGACAATTATTCCTTAGATAAACCCCAACTAATTAATCCCAATACAGCAACGGTTGAGAGTTTGTGTAAAATTCCTTTTATAGATTTATCCCTCGCACAGACAGTCATAGAAAACCGACTGGCAGCAGGTCCTTACCTAAGTTTACTGGATTTCCAAAAACGGTTAGAATTATCAGGGGAAGCGATCGCTCAGTTAATGTATTATTTGCGATTTTAATTAGTTGCCAATAAATAAACACAAGTTGGTACAATTCTGTTTTAGAACATCCTCAACAGCTTTTACATAATTTAGCAGATACCCCCATCTCTCAAAAATTCTTGAATAGAAGCAGTTACTAGCCCCCTAAATGCAGAGTTTGTGTACACAAAGAGAGTGAGTATCTGTGATTGGTCTAGGATAAAAGAA
>LJOT01000375.1 GCA_001672075.1 Anabaena sp. CRKS33 | reverse complement strand
AAAATCTAAATGCCTACAACTACCTGGAATCGTCATCATATTCTCACACTTGCGGACTTTACAACGGCTGAATATAACGCCGTTTTACAAACTGCGGCTTCATTTCAAGAGGTACTATCACGACGGACAAAGAAAGTCCCCACGTTACAGGGACAAGTAGTAGCAAATTTATTTTTTGAACCCTCTACCCGCACCCGCAGTAGTTTTGAAATAGCTGCTAAAAGGTTAAGTGCAGATACTCTCAATTTTACTGCTTCCACATCTTCCATGACCAAGGGAGAAACTATTTTAGATACGGCAAAAACCTATTTGGCAATGGGAACTGATATTATGGTAATCCGCCATAAAGATGCCGGAGTACCCTTGAGTATAGCCCAAGAAATGGATCGTTTAGGTGTAAAAGTTAGCGTTCTTAATGCTGGTGATGGACAACACGAACATCCATCTCAGGGATTACTCGATTTATTTACTATTTGTAATTTAATTGATCCCGTACAACCAAGAATCGAATTATTAAAAGGCAAGAAAATTGCTATTGTTGGAGATATTTTACATTCCCGTGTCGCCCGTTCTAATATTTGGAGTTTAATTGCTAGTGGGGCAGAAGTGCATTTAGCAGCACCCCCCACATTATTACCTAAATTCTTTGCTGAATATTTGGGTGTTAACGAAAATTCCCATCGTTTATTTACCCATTGGCAACTAGAACCAGCTTTAGAAAATGCTGATTTTGTCATGACCTTACGTTTACAAAAAGAACGCATGACGGCCAATTTATTACCTAGTTTAAGAGAATATCATCAATTATTTGGTATTACTCGCCCTAAATTAAAACTTTGTCAACCTGACGTTAAAGTTTTACATCCAGGACCTGTTAATCGTGGTGTAGAAATTAGTTCTGATTTAATGGATGATCCTGAATTTAGTTTAATTCAATCTCAGGTAACTAGCGGTGTAGCAGTACGAATGGCACTTTTGTATTTTATCGGTAACAGATTTTAATAAGGCCTACACAAGTTTCACCATTGTAATTCGTAGTAATTCGTATTAATTCGTAGGTTGGGTTGAGGAACGAAACCCAACATCATCCACAGTACGCTATCGGCGAATATAATATGGCTTACGCCACGCTATCGCTACTACACAAGCTAAGATCCAACTATTCCTGGATAAGGCACGCGAAGGTGGACTAATGAAAACTCAAGGGTTCTAAACCCACGAAGGTGGGTTTTGTTTGTATAGCCGCGTTCGCGTAGGGCGTGCTGGAAGCATCTTTCTAATCACTCAAGAGAGTATGAATTTAGACTTTTCAAACACCTTCTTATACTTAACCTAAAAACTACAAAACTTAAAATATTTTGGTGTCATTTATAGAAATTCAGTAATTTAGACACTATTATAATAATAGTATAGATAGAAGCATTACTTATGAGTAACGATTCCTTCTTTGATGAACAGAAAGAGCAATCTTTGGTAAAAGCCAGAATTGTTGAGAAATATTTCAGGGCTTGGGCAAAAGTTATTATACCTACTGCTAAAAAAGCAGGTTCTAAAATTGCCTATATAGACCTTTTTGCAGGTCCAGGTAGATACAAAGATGGCTCAAAATCAACACCTATAAAAGTTTTAGAAACAGCAGTTGCTGACTCAGATATGCGAAATATGCTGAAAACATTATTTAATGATGCTAATTCTGAACATAGCTATTCTTTGCAAGAAGCTATAAATCAAATTCCTGACATTAATAATTTAAAATACAAACCTCAAGTAACCAATTTTGAAATTGGTGAAAAGAATCTTGAAATATTTTTTCATGTTCCTACACTATTTTTTTTAGATCCGTACGGTTATAAAGGATTGTCGCTTAACCTTATTTACTCAGTTGTCAAAAATTGGGGCTGTGATTGCCTCTTCTTTTTTAATTACAATCGTATAAATATGGATTTAACTAATGTCATTGTTGAAGACAATATAAATGACCTATTTGGCAAACAAAAAGCAGATAAAATTCGCCAAGAATTAAAATTAATGACATCAGAGAATAGAGAAATTGCTATTATAAAAACTATTTGTGACGCATTAAAGGAAATGGATATTGAATATGTTCAACCGTTTCGTTTTAAACATGAAAAGAAAAAACGTACAAGCCATCACTTAATTTTTGTCAGTAAAGATAAAAGAGGCTATAAAATCATCAAAGATATCATGGCTAAAGAAAGTTCTTATCAAAATCAAGGTGTACCGTCTTTTGAATATAATCCAGCTACCTATAGACAACTTTCGCTGTTTGAAAGTTCAAATCCTTTAGATGAGTTAGAACAAATGCTATTAGATGAATTTGCTGGTAAAACAATAACTATGCAAGAAATTTATATGCAGCACAACGTTGGTAGAAGTTACATTAGTAAAAATTACAAAACTGCTCTTATTAATCTGGAATCTCAAGGTAAAATTACAGCCGAACCACCTGTTAATGAACGAAGAAAAAATACCTTTGGAGATTCTGTTAAAGTTACATTTCCCCCTAAGCAGTAAGTCCTAAGCTGTCCTTTTTTACTAATAATTTACTGGGAGATTTACCCCAGGTATTTTGATGCTCTTTCCACGCTTCTGGCATTTCATCCCATATTTTACCATCTAATAATTTACCCCCGGCTTTAGAAGTTCTACCACCAATTTGCTTAAAGAAAAATGCTACTTCTGCTTTTTGACATTGATCACGAATTTCTTCAGCCCATTCAATTTTCATCGGACGATGTTTTTGACCAGATTCGCCACCAACAATGACCCAATCAATATTTGTGAGGTCAAGGTTTAATGAACCTAACAATGGTTCACAGGACAGAAAACGCACATTTGCCGGCACTTGACGCAGTAAATCAATACGAGAAACATAACTTTGATTTTCCACTGATACACCTAACCAGATGTTTTTATGAAATTCTAGATGTGGTGATAATTCAACTAATCGTTCCGGTCTTTTTGTTAATATTTGATATATATGATGAGGTGTAGCCTGAATGACTTTAAATACATTTTGAATAAAATCTAAAGGTACTTTTTCATGAAAAAGATCACTCATGGAATTAACAAAGATTCTACTGGGAGTACGCCATTTTAAAGGTTCTGTCAATCTTTCTGGATATAGAGTTAAATCAAATCCATTTTTAAAGTTATTAGGAAAGCGTTTAGTTAAAG
>LJOT01000652.1 GCA_001672075.1 Anabaena sp. CRKS33 | reverse complement strand
ATGTGGTTGATAAATTTTCTTCCACAGCACAACAACCAATTAATCCAATTTCATCAAATTTTTCATAGATACTTTTTTGTTGATGATGATTTTCTGGTTGTGGATAACGTTTTTTGAGTAATTGAATAAAATCAAGTAGTAAGATTTGTGCTTCTTCTGGTAAGGTGTCAATATCTTTAGATACTTCTGCAATTTTTATTACCATGATTAGCTCCTCAATTGAGTAAATTTTTTCGGTATGATTCTATTATAAACTACGCCCTGGGTGATACTTCTCAGATGAGGCAAATGTTCCGGTGGTGTATCTGTCATGGTTCTATTGTCTTCTCTTATTCACATCATCGCCCTAAACATCCCTGGTAATGCTTGAGTGAGATAATGTAAACAGATACAGGGTAAGCTTTTCAGGTGCGAACTGCTTGCAGCAGCGCTTCGCTATCGCTCTAGTAATCCCTTGTAATGGTTGGGTGAGATAATGTGAACAGATACAGGGTTTTTGGGTTGGAATTTAGGGTTATTAATGGTGGGTATTGTTGGGTTTCCTTGTGTCAACCCAAACTACAAACTACTACTTCTTAATACCTTTAATAAATGCTGTTCTTGCATCAATAATGTAAGGCATTAAAACACAACTTGCCAATAAATCTATATCGACATCTGGCAATAATTCACTTTGGTTAATTTGCTCATAATTATCATTTTTGAGATAATATAGAGACAATTGATTATTTTCCCAAAACCAAACTTCGGTAATATTAAATCTTTTGTATTTTTCTAGTTTATCAATACTGCCACTGGTAATATTAATTTCAATTGCTAAATCTGGATTTGCTTTTTTCTCTCCGATGTAATAAGATTCATCAGGTTCAAAGGAA
>LJOT01000651.1 GCA_001672075.1 Anabaena sp. CRKS33 | reverse complement strand
CCTGACAGAAGACTTTAAACTTGAGTACGTCCATAATGTCACAGAGACAAAAACTAATCCCCAAACCGGACAAAAGGAAACTGTCATTGTTCGTCAAGAATCTAACTTTTGGACACCTTTTGCTGCGTCTTTAGCTGGTAACGTCGCTGGTCAAGCTATTGGTAGTATGTTATTTAGACCTCAATACTATGTTCCCCCCATTTATCAGCCCGGTGGAGTCATGACCGGTTATGGTGGTTATGGTTCTAGTTATGATTCAGCGGTTGCTAATTATCGTTCTCGCTACAATGAACCACCCGCAGCAGTAAGAAATCGTACTACTTTCCGCACCACAGGAAACATCAGAAACTCCTCTTCAGGACGCGCTACAACCAATAATAACCCAACTGGAAGAGCCTCCGGTTCTGGTTTTGGTGGTAGTAACCTCAGACCTTCTGATAATTCTAGCTCTACTCAACGCAATTCTGGTAGTAGTTTTGGTAGTGGAGGTCGTTCTTCTAGTCGTCGTTCTTCCGGTTTTGGTAGCAGAAGAAGATAGGAAATTAAAGTAGGTTGGGTTGAGGAACGAAACCCAACATGATCAATATCAGACAGCAGCCTAATATCAATTTTTTACTAACCTAGAAGTTGGGTGACGCTGTTCCTCAACCCAACCTACTATATTTATGATAAATTTTTGTATAGATGTTGCATGAAACGTCTATACTTTCAATTTTTTTTATTCATAAATAATCAGGAGAGAAAGTTATTAGAAACTCAGCAAGAATACAAAAATATACAAAATATCAATCTGATATTGACAATAAAAAATAGCAGGGTTTGACTACTCAAGAAAATTATTTGAATCAAAGTATCAACTTTAACTTTAGTCAACC
>LJOT01000374.1 GCA_001672075.1 Anabaena sp. CRKS33 | reverse complement strand
TCAGGATAAACAAAATCATCCCCAAATTTTCACCAACAATTATTAAATAACATCCTGTAAATCCTTTAATCCTGGTTATCCTGATTCAGACAAAAAAATCATAACTGACCACAAACCAATTCTTGATTATTGATTAATCTGTAAATCCTGTCTAGTTTTCAAACTATCACTAGGAGAAAGTAACTCAATTACAAAATCAGGACAAATGGGAGGAAAGTTTCTCTTAGTAATGTTTATTACCGTTTATGTCTTCCCAATAGCGATCTCCTTGTTTTCCTTTAACCCGTCCAAGACAGTTACCAGATAGATCGTAGCACTTGTATCGGCTTCGGTTCCAATGCACCTTCTTCTCCACTCTCACTGTAGCTGGAGCGTAGATTTCAATAAGTCGTTGTACATCTGGTTTAACACCAAAGTTAGTTAATTGTATCTGAGGTGGATTTTCGTTAGACGTAGAATGTTGAATTGGATCTTGAGATTCACCCTTTCCAACAATGTATTCCAGCGTTTTTACACAGTCAAGGAAAGATGAAATATTACGAGCAACTATCTGCTTTGTTTGAATGTTGATAATTGCGTAACCTGCACCTTCATTGACCACAGCATATTGTCCCTGTACTGTCACATAGGCATTGGTATCTATTTTCTTGAGGTCACTCATTTGGTACTCACCAAGCTAAAAAGACGACTATTTTTAATATTACCTTAATTATACAGAAGTATTTACTTATTTTTTTATCACTAGCACTAGATGCTGAAACAAGTATGTAAACAAAATTTAAAACCAGGTGAGAGAAGCTGTATTCTTTGTTAAGATTCATGAATAAATGTGTTGTTTTCTATATCATTTTGTGTCAGATATAGGACAAAACCCCCACAGAATCCGAGTTTTCTGCTAAAAAACTCTTATTGCCGAAAATAATTGCAGTTACAAACGGTTATACCGCGACTAACTTCATGAGAACACGCTTGAAAGGAGCTTATTTGAATGTTTACCCAAGTCAAGTCCACTATTAGGCATATTGCACCTGACGATTTACGGGGACGTAAATTAATCAAGGTTGTCTATGTCGTGCTAGAATCCCAATACCAAAGTGCATTATCGCAAGCGGTACGGGAAATTAACGCTAATCATCCCAGCGTAGCCATAGAAATCAGTGGATACTTGATTGAAGAACTACGCAACTCTGAAAACTATGAGGAGTTGAAACGTGATATAGCCAGTGCTAATATATTCATTGCTTCTCTAATTTTTATTGAAGACTTAGCACAAAAAGTAGTTGCCGCAGTTGAACCCCATCGTGATAACCTAGATGTATCCGTTGTCTTCCCCTCCATGCCCGAAGTTATGCGCCTTAATAAAATGGGTAGCTTCTCTTTGGCGCAGTTAGGACAATCCAAGAGCGTCATCGCTAACTTCATGAAAAAGCGCAAAGAGAAATCTGGAGCTGGTTTCCAAGACGGAATGTTGAAGTTGTTGCGGACTCTCCCCCAAGTGCTGAAATTCCTCCCTATGGAAAAGGCACAAGACGCGAGAAACTTCATGCTCAGTTTTCAGTATTGGCTAGGTGGTTCAGCGGAAAACCTGGAAAACTTCTTGCTGATGTTGGCTGACAAATACGTACTTAAAGGCGTAGAGAAAGAAAGCTTTGTCGCTGCTGAATATCAAGCACCAGTTGTTTATCCCGACATGGGGATTTGGCATCCTTTAGCGCCAAATATGTTTGAGGATGTGCGAGAATATCTGAACTGGTATGCTGTCCGCAGGGATATTTCCCGAAATCTCAAAGACCCCCTTGCACCCTGTGTAGGTTTGGTTTTACAAAGAACTCACCTAGTGACTGGTGATGATGCCCATTATGTGGCAATTGTCCAGGAATTGGAATCATTAGGGGCAAAAGTTCTGCCTGTGTTTGCTGGTGGTTTGGATTTCTCTAAACCAATAGAAGCTTACTTCTATGAACCCACAACTAAATTACAATTAGTAGATGCGGTAGTCTCTTTAACTGGTTTCGCTTTGGTGGGTGGACCTGCTAGACAAGACCATCCGAAAGCTATTGAAGCATTAAAACGGTTAAATCGTCCCTACATGGTCGCCTTGCCTTTGGTCTTCCAGACTACGGAAGAATGGCTAGATAGCGATTTGGGGTTACATCCCATTCAAGTGGCTTTACAGATTGCTATACCTGAATTAGACGGGGCAATTGAGCCTATTATCCTATCAGGTAAAGATGGGGCAACTGGAAAAGCGATCGCCCTCCAAGACCGTGTAGAAATTGTTGCCCAACGGGCTTTAAAATGGGCAACGCTGCGCCGCAAACCCAAATTAATCAAGAAAGTCGCTATTACCGTTTTCAGCTTCCCTCCCGACAAAGGTAACGTGGGTACAGCCGCATATTTAGATGTATTCGGTTCTATCCATGAAGTCATGAAAGGACTGAGAAACAACGGTTATGACGTGCAGGACATTCCCGAAACCCCCCAAGAGTTACTAGAACAAGTCATCCACGACGCACAAGCACAATACAACAGTCCCGAACTCAACATTGCTTACAAAATGTCTGTGCCAGAATATGAAGCACTGACACCCTACTCCCAACGCTTAGAAGAAAACTGGGGACCACCTCCCGGAAACTTGAACAGCGACGGCCAAAATCTCTTGATTTATGGGAAACAATTTGGTAATGTGTTTATTGGTGTGCAGCCGACATTTGGTTATGAAGGCGACCCCATGCGGTTGTTATTCTCCCGTTCCGCAAGTCCCCACCACGGTTTTGCAGCATATTACACCTATCTAGAACGGATTTGGGGCGCTGATGCTGTGTTACACTTTGGGACACATGGCTCATTGGAATTTATGCCCGGTAAGCAAATGGGAATGTCTGGTGATTGTTACCCAGATCAACTAATTGGCTCAATTCCTAATCTGTATTATTACGCAGCTAATAACCCCAGTGAAGCTACAATCGCTAAACGTCGCAGTTATGCAGAAACAATTTCTTATCTGACACCACCGGCGGAAAATGCTGGTTTATACAAAGGGTTGAAGGAACTTAGCGAATTAATTGCTTCTTACCAAACCTTGAAAGACACAGGACGCGGTGTTTCCATTGTCAATTCCATCATGGATAAGTGCCGTATTGTCAACTTAGACAAGGATATTCATATTCCTGAAACCGATTCTAAGGATATGTCCTCGGA
>LJOT01000650.1 GCA_001672075.1 Anabaena sp. CRKS33 | reverse complement strand
GCCAAACCAAATCCTAAAGATCAATGTCCTATTTTTGCTATGGGTGGGGTTTTGATTAAAAGGAATGATGAGCAAATAATTAAACAATTAGTATCAGATTTTAAAACTCGCTGGAGTATTCCTCAAGAACAACCTTTGCATGGTAACGAAATACGCTCTAAGAAAAAAGGCTTTGCTTGGTTAGGTAAACTATCAAAAGTAGAACAAGATCAATTTCTGGAAGATTTAACACAAACTATAATTAGTTGTCCTATAGTTGTTCATTCTTGTGTTATATCTCGACCAGGATATCTCAATCGCTATTTAGAAAAGTATGGTGAAAATACTTGGGAGATGATGAAAAGTGCATTTTCTATTTTAATAGAACGTAGTGCTAAGTATGCAGCTATTAATAATGGTAGTTTAATGGTTTATTTTGAAGCAGCAGGTAAAAATGAAGATAATCTGCTAAAACAATATTTTTATGATTTAAGAGCTAAAGGTCAATCTTTTAATGTTGCAACATCTGATAAATATTCACCTTTATCTGCTAATGATTTATCAAAACTGTTAATAGGAATAGACAGCAAGACAAAAGCTAATTCGATCATGCAAATTGCTGATTTGTGTTTGTACCCAGTTGTTCGTAGTAAAGAAAATCCTGATAATCAGGCGTTTTTAGCTCTTAAAAATGCTAACTTGCTTGTGGATTGTAGGTTACAACAGGATCAAGTTACTACTTTGGGAATTAAGTATTATTGCTTTGATAGCCCATAAAAACAACAAAACCGCTACGTGAGCGGTTTATGATGCGGCAGTCATACGACTACCCCCAGGCTATGCCTACCTTTATATTATCTTCTGATTTGTTAATTGTCAATATCTGATTGAGGTTTT
>LJOT01000373.1 GCA_001672075.1 Anabaena sp. CRKS33 | reverse complement strand
TGGTAGTTTCAGTATTGATGCGGGTGCGACATTAAGAATCACTGCTGACTACAACTTCAATACAGGCACTAACATTACTGGAGTTGGCAATTTTGTTGTGAGTGGATATGCTACTACAGTCAAAATTATTCCCGCTTTTAACTACTCAGGAGCAGTTTCCGTCAATAATAGTGATGGAAGTCTAGATATTGGCGCTGCTTCTACTTGGTCTGCTCCTGTCAATTTAATCTCTGGAACTCTCACCGGAGCAGGTGCTTTAACGATTTCCAACCAACTGAACTGGACTGGTGGTACATTAGGTGGTACAGGGAAAAAGACCATCAGTGGGACATTAAACCTGAGTGGTAGTGGTGCGTTAGGTGGAACGACCTTAGAAACATCAGGGGCAACAATTTGGACAGGAAGTAGTCTATTCTATGCCGGCGACGGAGGAATTTGGAACAATACCAGCACAGGCACTATTGACTTACAAAACGATGCCGATTTTGCAAGGTTTTGGTGGAATGGCACTCAAGCTACTTTCAATAATGCTGGTACTCTCACCAAATCCAACGGCACAACCACTGATGAATCCTATATTGATGCCATCTTCAACAACACAGGCACAGTTCAAGTCAAGAAAGGGACATTAAATCTGAATGGTGGAGGAAATAATAGCAATATTTTTAGTATTGATACTGGAGCAACTTTAAGAATCACTGGTGGCACTTACAACTTCGATACAGGCAATAGTGTCACTGGTGTGGGTAACTTCAACATTGATAGTGGTGGAACAACTATAGTTAATGTTGATTCTACTTGGTCTGCTCCTGTAAATTTAAGCAATGGAACTCTCACCGGAACAGGTGATTTAACGATTTCTAATAAACTTAATTGGAGTGGTGGCGTATTAAGCGGTACAGGGAAAAAGACCGTCACTGGCACTTTAAACTTGAATTCTGAGTATCCATATATATATCTCGATGGAGCTACCCTAGAAACGTCAGGAGCAACAGTTTGGACAGGAAATACGTTCAATGCCAACAACGGAGCAATTTGGAATAATACCAGCACTGGGACTATTGACCTACAAAACGATAGCGATTTTTCTCAATGGACTGGAAATCAAACCACTTTCAATAATGCCGGGACTTTCACCAAATCCAACGGTACAACCACAGATGACTCCTACATTAGTGGACTTTTCAACAACACAGGTACAGTCCAAGTTCAGGCAGGGAAGTTAAGATTTATCGGCGGTTATACACAGACAGCCGGAACGACTAACCTCAGTGGAGGTAGTCTCACTTTTGAGAATAGTCCACTAAACCTACAAGGTGGAAACCTCGCAGGAATCGGAACTATCACAGGTAATGTTAACAATACTGGCGGTCAAATCAATCCTGGTAATACCATTGGCACATTAACTGTTGCTGGTGACTACAGCCAAACCGGGACGGGAACAGTCAACCTAGAATTAGGTAGCGCTACCAGTTTTGACAAACTCAATATTACAGGTGCAGCAGATGTAGGGGGTATCCTCAAACTGAATTTAACCAATGGCTATACACCCACAATTGGGACTAAATTCACCGTTTTAACATACAGTTCTGCTACAGCTAAGAGTTTTAACACCATTCAAGGCATAGATATCAGCAGCAATTTGGCATTTGCGCCAACTTCCACAGGTAATAACTTAATCTTAGAAGTAGTAGACCAAGTTAAGGATTTAGGTACAATTAACTTTACCAATCCCCAATCAGTTACAGACTTTGTAGGTGATACAGATCTATTTGATTTTTATCGCTTTAATATCACCACAGCCAGTAATGTCCAGGTGAAACTGACTAATTTGACTGCCAATGCAGATGTCTGGTTAGTTGACGGCTTAGGTCGTACTATAGCCCAAGGTGTTAAAACTGGAACTGCTAATGAAGTATTCAATTGGGCAGTTGATACCGGAACCTATTACGTCAAAGTTTTCCGACCTGCGGCTGGTAATAACACCAACTACGATTTACAAGTTGCCACCTCAACCGCTTATTGGCCAGTGCAGTTTGGAACATTTGGTCAAGAGCAAAATAGTGGAGTCAGTAACGATAGTGTCGGCAGTGTTTTTGCAGCAGGCTTTACCACTGGTGCTTTTGCAGGAAATACAAATGCTGGCAACTATGATGGTTATATTACTAAGTACAACACCGATGGCAGTCCAGCCTGGATTAAACAGTTCGGTACTTCTGGTACTGATTATGCCATGGGAACTGGTAATGATAATGCTGGCAATGTTTATGCTGCTGGATACACCAATGGAGCTTTTACGGGAGCAACCAATCTCGGTAGTAACGATGGGTTTATTACTAAATATACTGCTGCTGGAACCCTAGCTTGGGTAAAACAATTTGGTACTGCTGCCGATGATACATCTGTTGGAATTAGTGTTGATAGTAATGGCAACAGCTATATAATTGGTAAAACCTATGGTGCATTTGCGGGTAATGTCACCCAAGGAGCTTATGACGCTTATATTGCCAAATACGACACCAATGGCACTCAAACCTGGATCAAACAGTTTGGTACAAACCAAGATGATGAAGCAATAGGCGTTAGCCTAGATAGTAACGATAATATCTATGTTTTAGGTGCAACAGCAGGGGCATTTGCTGGAAATACAAATGCTAGTGGTTTAGATGTCTTTGTGAGTAAGTACAACTCCAGTGGAACTCAGGCTTGGGTTAAACAACTCGGTTCATCTGGAAATAATTATGCCAATATCAATGGCATTAGTACCGATAGTACAGGAAATGTCTTTATTACTGGCTATACCGATGGTGCTTTCAGTGGCAACACCAGTTTAGGTTCTTATGATGGTTTTGTTGCCAAATATAGCACCACGGGAACCCTGGCTTGGGTTAAACAATTTGGGACAACTTCTGATGACTATTCTATTGCCTCCAAAACAGATAGCGCTGGTAATACTTATGTTGCAGGTTGGACTAGCGGTCAATTGACAGGAAATACGGCTTTAGGAGGCTATGACGGCTTTTTAGCGAAATATAACACCAGTGGAACGAGACTTTGGGTTAAGCAATTTGGTACAAGCTCAAATGATTATGCTAATGGTTTGAGTATTGATAACCTGGGTAATATTTATATCAGTGGTTGGACTGATGGCAGTTTCCCTACCTACACCAATCAGGGAGGGCAGGATAGCTATATAGCCTTATTTGATAC
>LJOT01000649.1 GCA_001672075.1 Anabaena sp. CRKS33 | reverse complement strand
AAAATCAGTTCTCTCTTTCCATAACCATTTGAGAGATTTTATTAAGAGCATTATTTGTTCAAGATGCAGTTCTGTTTCCACGGGAGGTTCATCACTATAGAGGTCACTGGGGGGGAAAATTATCTCTTCTGATATATCTTCTAAGGCGTTTGGTTGTAATTCCAGTGCTTGAGTAATCATCATGATATGATACCAAGTAATTATTTGTTAATTATAACATGAATCCAAAAATGTTGGTTTATACCTACACAACACCAAAAATATTTTTAATTATGTTTATGAAAATGTTACGATATCAGTGGTAGTAGAGGAAAACAACAATGAAAAAGGCATTGATAATCAAAATAGTTATTTCATCCCTAACTTGCTTAAATATATTTACTCCTCATCAGGTTGCGGCTCAACTTTTACCACAACCTTGGGTAACGGTGGGAAGTAAAGATAGTGAAGTTACCTATGGTGCAGGTGTTAAGGTTTTAGGTTTTGGTGTTGAAGTAGGAAGGGGTCCTCAAGGTGCTATGGGAGCAGATTTTTTAAAATTCTTGAGTTTACCAGTTATTTCACCTTATGTCGGACTTGGTTGGTATTCGCAAGATCAAGGAGTGGCCGTTTCTGGTGGTGTACAAGTAGTCACTAGCGATCATGTTTTTATAGGCGCTGGTTACAATTCTGTGCGAGGAGTTAATGGTCAAATTGGTATCAAATTTTAGAGGATGTTTGGGTTTTTTAATTCTTTTTTTCAATCCCCTTGTCGTTCCTTAAGCCTTCTATTTCTTCTTCAGTAAAAATAGGAGGCCATAATTCAGAAACAGCTAATTCCCAACCCGGAAAAAGTTCTGGTAAAGTTAAAATATCGCCATTATGAAAAACTATTGCTTC
>LJOT01000648.1 GCA_001672075.1 Anabaena sp. CRKS33 | reverse complement strand
TGGAACGTCTCTACAATCTTTACCGGAGAGGTCTATTTTAATCAGATATATTTTCATCTATGATTGTCGCTTGAATTTAAAGGTCAGACTGCCTTTACCGCCTACTTTTCCCCCTGTTCCGAATAAACTCAGTTGTCCTTCTCCATTCACTTCTACAGAAACTTCTACTTCGTCTAAGCGGATTTTAGAGTCAGGATCATCTGCTTCATCTAAACATTCTCGCATAGCTTGTATAAATCCCCTCATTTCCTGCTTGAGTTTTGTGACTTCAACTTTACGCCTAGTAATTACTACTTTGTCTTTTTCTTTGGTAACTATTATTTGTTCTTCCGTAGTTTTACGTCCTAATAATCCACCTGTATCACCACTACTTCTAGCACCGCTAATGGTCGTCGTTGAGGTTTCCGCGACTTCTTCAGTAATAATCCATAAACTGTCTGGGGTAGGAAATTCTGCTGACATAAAACTTACTACTTGTATGGTTACAAAAATAAATTACCACAGATGGTCATATTTATCAAAGGGCGGGCAAGATGCCCACCCCACAAGGTTTGAGTCTTAACTTGCTATGGGCGGGCAAGATGCTTACCATACAAGGTTGGAATCTTGACTTGATATGGCGGGCAAGATGCCCACCCCACAAGGTTTGAGTCTTAACTTGCTATTGCGTCTTTAATCCATTGTTGTAATGTATTAACGACTTCTTCAATGGCTATTTCTTGAGATTCACGAGTTGCGCGTTTGACTATTTCGACTTTACCATTTGTAATGGCGCGACCTGTGACAATTCTGAAGGGAATACCAATTAAATCCGCATCTTTGAATTTAACACCTGCTCGTTCATCTCTATCATCTAATAAGGTTTCTACTCCTGCTTGA
>LJOT01000372.1 GCA_001672075.1 Anabaena sp. CRKS33 | reverse complement strand
AACCAGAAAATCATCATCAACAAAAAAGTATCTATGAAAAATTTGATGAAATTGGATTAATTGGTTGTTGTGCTGTGGAAGAAAATTTATCAACCACATATAAAGAAGTTTTAGCTAATACATTACCAAACAAATATGATCATAGTTGATACAGGATTTTGGTTAGCTCTTATTGATCAAAAAGACACCTACCACGAAACAGCAAAACAGGCTTTAAAAAAATACAATGAACCTTTAATTACGACGTGGTGTGTTGTTACAGAAACCTGTTATCTTTTGCTAACTCGCAAAGGAGTTCAAGCTCAAGTTACTTTTTTAAATAGTCTGGAACAAGAATTATTTACAGTTTTTAATTTAGAATCTCACCATACTCCACGCATTATCCAATTAATGGAAAAATATGCTAATCTACCGATGGATTTAGCTGATGCTTCCCTAGTAATTTTAGCAGAACATTTAGGGCATGGGCGCATTTTTTCAGTAGATCAGCGTGACTTTAACACCTATCGTTGGAAGCAAAATTATCCTTTTGAAAATTTGCTATTTTGAAGTAATTACCTGTATCTGTTCACATTATCTCACTCAACCATTACAAGGGATTAGTAGAGCGATCATGTGAATAAGAGAAGACAATAGAAGCATCACAGATACACCTGGAAATATTCACCTCACCTAAGAATTATTACCCGAACTATTTTAACTAATTTCAATAGGTGAGATATTTTTCCACTCTTCAGATTCATTTTTCGCACACCAAAGATCAAACTTCTGCTGAAGATTTAACCAAAGTTCCGGCGTAGTTTGAAAAGCATTTGCTAACCGCAAAGCAATATTAGGTGTTACACTTGCACGTTCATTCACAATTTCCGAAACCGTTTTTCGAGACACACCCAAAATATTAGCCAATTCCGTCACCGTCATATTTAAAGGTTCTAAATATTGACGTTTAATCAAAGCACCAGGATGTCTAGGTTTTCTGTTAGTATTCATATTCATAATCCTAATGATAATCCTCGTAATTTACGTCGTAAGCATCCCCATCTTCAAAAACAAAAGTTAAACGCCAATTACCAGAAACCGTAACTGAATATTCACCTTTTCTATTTCCTATTAATTGATGAAACTTAGAACCAGGAAAATTCATATCCTCGGCTACAGATGCAGCATCTAGTCTATCTAATAAATCTAACAGTTTTTCAGCATGATTCGGATTAACTCCACTTCTATTATCATCTTCAAATAGCTTTCTTAATCCCTTATGCTGGAAATTTCTGATCATAAGTAAAATAACAATATTTACTGTAACCCATAAGGTTACACTTGTCAATCCATAATATACGCTAAATTTGGTAATTTTGAAAACTCATTGATTAGTATTTACAATACTTTACAAATCATCATCACTGTTATCATGGCAGTAATTAGGTTAGGTTGACGCAAGGAAACCCAACATAACCCACCATTAATAACCCTAAATTACAACCCAAAAAACCCTGTATCTGTTCACATTATCTCACCCAACCATTACTAGGGATTACTAGAGCGATCCGCAGTCCAAAAACCCTGTATCTGTTTACATTATCTCACTCAACTATTACAAGGGATTGCTAGAGCGATCGTGTAAATATTCACCTCACTTGAGAATTATCACCCGAACTAAATCAAATTCTATATTTACAAACTACTAGACTAAAAATATCAAATTAGGCTATACTACTTATAGTATGACTGTGAGTAGGATATGGCTAAAATCTCAATTTCATTGCCAAATGAACTACTAAATTACATTGACCAAAAAGTTGATAACCGTAGTGCGTTAATTGAAAGTCTCTTGAAACAATGGCAAGAAAAACAACAAGATGAAGCACTAGCCGCAGCTTGCGCTTTGGTTGATGAATTAGAATTAGGTTGGGAAAGTGAATGGCAAAACATAGCGATTACCGAATGGGAAGCATCTGGATAGTAACATTTGACCCATCCGTAGTTACAGAAATTCAAAAAACTCGTCCAGCGCTGATAATTTCTGGGACTTTGTTTAACAACCAACGCAGTAAAGTTACAGTTTTACCTTTTACTTCCGCAAAACCTAAAATTACAACTAAAAAACCATGTATCTGTTCACATTATCTCACTCAACCATTACGAGCGATGTTTAGGGCGATCATGTAAATATTCACTGCACCTGAGAATTATCACCCAGGGCGTAGTTTATAATAGGATCATACCGAAAAATTTTATATAGGATTTAAGGTTATTCATAATGCTGCAAATTATCCAAGCAATCTGTACCAACGGTGAACTTATTTTAAATGAAAAACTAAGTTCCGAACTAGAAGGTAAAACCATACAAATTATGATTCTCGAACCCAGCGAATTTACACAACCAATAGATTCTCAAGAATGGAAAATACAGCAATTCTTAGCGCGAGTTAATCACTATTCCTTCCAACTTCCCCCAGACTACAAATTTAATCGAGAAGAAATTTATGACAGATAAAATTTTTCTCGATAGCAATCTCTGGATTTATCTCTATGCTAAAAATCCGCCAGAAAAATCCCAGCAAGTTGCAGAAATCATCAAAAATAATTCTTCATATTTGTTAGTTAGCACTCAGGTTTTAGGAGAATTATTTCATGTTTTAACTAGAAAAAAATTCACATCAAAAACAGATGCAATTACAATCATATCAGATATAGTAAATACTTTTCCAATTCAGGCAATCAACAAAACAGAAGTTATACAAGCATTAGACATCAATGCAAAATATAACTACTCTTATTGGGATAGTTTGATTATAGCTACAGGTTTATTAAGTGAATGTTCCATCATTTACTCAGAAGATATGCAACATAATCAACTAATAGAGAATAAGGTAAGAATTATCAATCCATTTGTTTGATTTCATATCTTTTTAATTCCTGTAGGGTGGGTTATCAACAATATAACCCACCATTAATAACCCTACTAGCTATTGATATTATTGCATACTTGATGGGATTGAATTTACCAATGTTTCAAATTGATTATTTTCTTCAAAAAAACATAAAGCATCTTTACTTAACACGCTTCTTCTTCCAAATTAAACCACTAACAAACTAACTAAAGAAAATCCTCCTACTAAATCTTACTCAACCATTACTAGCAATTACTGGGGCGATAGTGAGGCGCTGCTGCAAGTAGTTCGCAGCATGACAGATACAGATGGAAAGATTCACCTCAC
>LJOT01000371.1 GCA_001672075.1 Anabaena sp. CRKS33 | reverse complement strand
GGGAAAACCACCACCAGTAGCATGATTGGTTATATGCTATTGCAAGCTGGACTTGATCCGACAATTTTGGTCGGTGGGGAAGTCAAGGCTTGGGAAGGTAATGCCAGAATGGGGAAAAGCCGTTATTTAGTAGCAGAGGCAGATGAGTCTGATGGTTCTTTAGTGAAACACGCTCCTGAGATTGGCATTATCACTAATATTGAATTAGATCATCCTGATCATTACGAGACTTTAGAAGAAGTAGTTGATACATTCCAAACCTTTGCTCAAGGTTGCAAAACCTTGGTAGGAAGCATTGATTGTGACACAGTGCGCCATCGCTTGAAACCAACTATTAGCTATAGTCTTGACCCAGATCAAGGTGCTGACTATACTGTTAGTAATGTCAATTATCGGGCGGATGGGACAACAGCTTTAGTATGGGAAAAAGGTCAAGCTTTAGGTGTATTAAATTTACAGCTATTGGGTCGTCATAACCTGAGCAATTCCTTAGCAGCAGTGGCGGTGGGTAGATTCTTAGGTTTAGAATTTGGGCAAATTGCTGAAGGTATTGCCACGTTTGAAGGTGCAAGACGAAGGTTTGAGTTGCGAGGTGAAGCTGCTGGGGTGACTTTTATTGATGATTATGCCCATCATCCTAGTGAAATTCGTGCTACTCTAGCCGCAGCTAATCTTCAATCTAGACCTGGACAAAGGGTAGTGGCTATTTTTCAACCCCATCGTTATAGTCGGACATTAACGTTTTTAGAAGAGTTTGCTGAGTCTTTTACTCATGCTGATTTAGTTGTGCTAACTGATATTTACAGTGCTGGTGAACCTGATTTAGGTCAAGTCAGTGGAGAAGATTTAGCAACTGCAATTAGTAAACACAACCCTCAAGTAGTTTATCAACCAAATTTACCTTTAGTTAGTGAATTTTTACTGGAAAACCTGCGTTCGGGGGATTTAGCACTGTTTTTAGGTGCTGGTAATTTAAATCAGACTATTCCTGAATTGATTACTACCATGAGTGAACCGGCAAAAAGCTACATCTGAGAAAGATCACAGTATCTAACAGCCGGATTTTTACGGTAAATAAATCACATAAGTCAAAAATTCACAAATTAAAGTAAAGATGATAACTTCCCAGGAACTTGGCAAAATCTGTAATTTTTCTGATTTGACCCCGCAAAGACAAATTAAAGATCATGGGGATAATGGCAAATCAATTTACTTACCGGGGACTGATTGTTCTCTAAAGACTCATACTTCTTTGTCAGGGTTTACTTCTTATCGAGTTGGGGGGGAAGCTGAATACTATGTTTCTCCTCAGAATTTAGAAGCTTTAAAAGCAAGTATTGAGTTTGCAAAAGAGAATTATTTAGCGATAACAATCTTAGGCGCTGGTTCTAATTTGTTAGTGAGCGATCGCGGCATACCTGGATTAGTCATTGCCACTCGTCATCTCCGTTCTAAATATTTTAACCCAAATACAGGTCAATTAACCGTATCCGCAGGAGAACCCATTCCTGCTTTAGCATGGGACGCAGCCGGCTTGGGTTGGGAAGGATTAGAATGGGCTGTGGGTATTCCTGGAACTATGGGAGGTGCGGTAGTGATGAATGCTGGGGCGCATAATAGCTGTATTGCAGATATGTTAGTTAGTGCTGAAGTTCTTTCCCCAGATGGAACATTGACAACTCTTACTCCAGAGGAATTGGGCTATACATACCGAAGTTCACGGCTACAAGGTGGGAAATGGATTGTGACTCAAGCGACCTTGCAACTGCAACCAGGGGCAGATCCTGTGGTAGTGACAGATAGAACCAAGGAGCATAAAAAACACCGACTCAGCACCCAACCATACAGCTATCCCAGTTGTGGTAGTGTGTTTAGAAATCCTCAACCCTATACTGCGGGTTGGTTAATTGAACAAACTGGACTCAAAGGCTATCAACTAGGGGGAGCGCAAGTTGCCCAACTTCATGCTAATTTTATTGTCAATCGGGGAGGAGCAAAAGCCAGCGATATTTTCTCTCTCATTCGTCATGTTCAAAATGAGGTGCAAGAACGCTGGTCAATTTGGTTAGAACCAGAGGTGAAAATGTTAGGTGAGTTTCCAGCGGTTTGCTAAAGGATGTGAATCATCCCATCTATAATTGAATTTGATTTGTCAGTAATCGTACAGCGGATAACCAGTTATGACAGGAAAAGGACAGGGATTTGGCTTTGGCTTAGGCAAAATGAAAGAATTAGCCGAAGCTTTTAAAAAAGCGCAGGAAGTTCAAGCGGGTGCAAAACGTCTTCAAGAAGAATTAGAGGAAATGGAGATTCTCGGAGAATCTGGTGGTGGACTGGTTAAGGTCATTGTCAGTGGTAACCAAGAACCCAAACGAGTGGAAATTGCTCAATCTGCTTTAGAAGAAGGTGCAGAAGTGCTTTCTGATTTAGTCGCTGCGGCCATGAAAGATGCTTATGCAAAGTCTACCGCAACAATGCGGGAACGGATGGAAGATCTAACCAGCGGATTGGAGTTACCTGGATTGTAGTCAATAGCTAGTGGTCAGTGGTCAGTGGTATCAAGTAACTGACAACTGACACAAAAAATCAAAATATGTAAAATTATGACTTATAAGTTACTGTTTGTATGCCTGGGTAATATTTGTCGCTCACCGTCGGCTGAAAATATTATGAATCATCTGATTGACCAAAGGGGTTTAACTAAAACAATTCTTTGCGATTCTGCGGGTACTGCTGGTTATCATATTGGTAACGCACCGGATAGACGCATGAGCGCCGCAGCGGAGAATAAGTTAGGATTTAAACTCCAAGGCCAAGCGCGTCAATTTCAAATCTCCGATTTTCAAGAGTTTGATTTGATTTTGGCCATGGACCGTAGTAATTATGATGATATCCTAGCTCTTGATCCCTCTGGGCAATATCATTCTCAAGTGAGGCTGATGTGTGATTTTTGCTCTCAATATACCCTCAAGGAAGTTCCAGACCCCTATTATGGAGGAGTTGAGGGTTTTAATTTTGTGATTGATTTACTGATGGATGCCTGTGAAGGTTTACTAAAGTATATTACTGAGAAGTAATCCAAAGTATCATATTTCTTAGATCCTCGATTTATTGACAAAAAGGGAACAGGGAACAGGGAACAGGGAACAGGGAACAGGTGACAGGGAACAGGGAACAGGGAACAGGGAACAGGGAACAGGGAACAGGGAACAGGGAACAGGGAA
>LJOT01000090.1 GCA_001672075.1 Anabaena sp. CRKS33 | reverse complement strand
TAACCTTCCCTTTGTTTCCATTCAAAATACAAAATCAAAACAGAATTTACACAAGAATATGCAAATAGGTAATAGTAAAAAACTGCATAAGCCAGGATGTCAGATCCCCGACTACTAGCCTAAGGAGTATTCTAGAATAGTCCTGATTTAATTTTCATTTCTAGAATTACTACTCCGAATTATCAAATAACTAATTGATAAGGAAAGAATAGCAATACCTAAGCCAATAATTTCTATACCCCCAGTAGCTTTCAAATCAAGGATAATAATTTTTCGAGCAATAGCAATTAAAGAAGTAACAATAACTAACTCAACTTGGAGAACGTGCTTTTTCAGGTAAGCCGTGATATTTTCTAATATTTCTAAAGCGATTAAAACATTCAGAAATAAACCAAAAATCTTAAATAATGTTTGACTAAAATGATCTGTTTCTGAAGAAAATATTTCCTTAAAAACAAAGATTGCCAAGTCAAAAAGTGTGGCAAATATTACTATTATCATCAATAAAGATAGGAGTTTTGAAACTATTACCTCGACAATTTCAATTATGTGCATGAAATTTTTATCGCTGGCAAGTCCTAGTAAATCCTTAATTAACTTTCTCATTGGGCGCTCCTTTTTAAAAATTAGGAATAAACAAACAAAAATCCCATAGATAAATCTAGGGGATAAACAATTAAAAATTAAAAATTCACCAATTAAAAGTTTTTGAAGTTTCTTAATTTTAAACTAGTTGGAAACTTTTCTGTTTTTGACAATATTTAAAAATATAATCATAACGATTGATAATCGCCTAGTAGTTAAATTAGTGTACAGATAAGAGCTTACCATGGGGACGATTGAAGTTGATAATTTTTAACAGTAGATTTTACAGCAATCGGGATTAATTGTACAGCACAGGCCTTTAATTCTGGTTGCAGGGAATCAGGGCAGGCTTCTGAATGAGTAAGCGTATTAGCTTCAGCATCATCAGCCCATAGTTTACCCCAGTGCATAGGCACAAAGACAGTACCGGGAGAAATAGCTTTTGTAACTTTAGCAGGGAACTTAGTTGTACCACGACGCGATCGCACTTCTAACCACTGATTATCAATAATACCTAAACCAGCGGCATCACGGGGATGAATTTCGATAAACGGTTGGGGGTGCAGTTTGCGAATTTTCTCAATTCTGCCAGTGCGTGTTTGTGTGTGCCAATGACCGTATAATCTACCAGTAGTTAATATAAAAGGATAGTTGGGATCAGGTGGTTCAGCGAGTCCTTGAGAATAATACGCACCAAACTTAGCGCGTCCGTCAGGGGTATGAAAACGTAAATTAGTATATAGACGTTTAGTTTCTGAATTACTACCCCGTGAATAAGGCCAATGAGTTGAACCTTGTGCAGCTAAAAACCCATGACTTAAACCCGACATATCACAAGGACGCTGACGAGTTAACTGGACAAATTCTTGATAAACTTCCGCCGAATTTTGGAAATTAAACTTATCAGCAAAACCTAATCTTTTTCCCACTTCTGCAAAAATTTCCCAATCAGCTTTTGCTTCCCTGGGTGGTTCACGAAAAGCCGAACATAGAGTTACCCTTCTTTCCGAATTAGTCATAACTCCAGTTTTTTCACCCCACTGGGACGCAGGTAATAAAACATGAGCATAAGCTGATGTTTCTGTGGGGTAATAAGCATCTTGATAAATAGTAAAAGGAGATTTTAATAAAGCTTTTTTAGTGCGTTCTAAATCTGGCATACTCACAGCCGGATTAGTAGCAGCAATCCATAATAAACCCACATTTCCAGTTTCTAAACCAGTGATCATTTCCCAAGCAGTCAAACCCGGAACAGGGGAAATTTGACCTGTTTCTAAACCCCAAAAAGCCTCAACTTCTGCGCGGTGCTGTGGATTTTTTACTAACCGATAACCGGGTAATAAATGTGATAAACCTCCCGCTTCTCTGCCACCCATAGCATTAGGTTGACCAGTTAAAGAAAAAGGACCAGCACCAGGTTTACCAATTTGTGCGGTCATCAAATGTAAATTAATAATAGTTCTAACTTTAGCCGTACCTTCCGAAGATTGATTAATACCCATTGACCATAAAGAAAGTACAGATTTTGATTTCCCCCAATATTTAGCAGCACTTTCTAAATCTTCAACACTAATACCACAACGACTAGCGACAACCTCTGGTGAATAATGGCGAATTACTTCCGCATAAGCCGAAAAATTGCTAGTATTATTATCAATAAAAACCGGATCTATATAATTCCATTTCATTAATAAATGGGCAATACCATTTAATAAATCAATATCTGTACCTGGACGAATAGCTAAATGTAAATCGGCTGCTTCTGCGGTAGGAGTGCGCCGAGGATCAACCACGATTATTTTAACACGACGATTTTTTTTATGATATTTTTCCAAGCGATTAAAAATAATGGGATGACATTCCGCCGTATTTGTGCCAATTAAAAAAGCACAATCAGTTAATTCTAAATCATCGTAACAACAAGGAGGACCATCAGAGCCAAAACTTTGAATGTACCCAGATACCGCACTAGACATACACAACCGGGAATTAGCATCGAAATTATTAGTTCCTAAACAACCTTTGAGTAATTTTTGAGCAATATAATAATCTTCAGTTTGGAATTGTCCAGAACCGTACATACAAATTGAATCTGTAGCTTGATTCAAGCGCAATGTTTGAATCCGTTGGGTAATAATATCAAAAGCTTCGTTCCAAGTTACGCGCCGAAATTCTTCATTTAAAGAATCGCGCACCATAGGATGATACAATCTATTTTTATCCAAAGATTCAGCAATAGTTGCACCTTTAACACATACCATTCCTTGACTGGAAGGATGGGTTTTATCACCTCTAACTCGCCAAATGGGAATTCCTTGATCATCTCGATTTGTGGCTTTTCCATGTTGGGCTGGTGGAGAAACTTCTAAACCGCAACCGACACCGCAATAAGGACAAAGTGTTTTGGTAAATTCATTCATGGTATTTATGGGATTTCGCACTATTGTGCAAAATTTTTTATGATAAACGAACCGCAGAGGCACAGAGGACGCAGAGATAATTTCAGAAGAGGAGAAATATTTTTAATTTCTGGTTCTTTATGTTTTTACCTTTGCGCCTCTGGGTGAGATATTTATTCTTTTGCTATTAAAATCGGTTGATGGTTAATTTTTGCTTTTTCAATTTCATTGTCAAATACAAATGAATTTTTTGATTATTTGAGTAAGAAATGGGGAAAAACTACCTGTTTGTTATGGGTTTTTAAATGAAAAATTATGCTAATTACTCATCAATATGAGCGCAGCGACGATAGAGGAAGTCTAAAGCATAGTTTCGTAGGTTGTAATATTCTGGATTTTCCATAATTCGGCGACGGTTACGAGGACGAGAAAAGGGTATTTCTAATATTTCGCCAATATTTGCTGCTGGTCCATTTGTCATCATCACTAATTTATCGGCGAGGAAAAGTGCTTCATCAATATCATGGGTGATCATCAAAACTGTGATTTGATGTTCTGACCAAATTTGCAGAAGTTCTTCTTGTAATTCTTCTTTTGTGATGGCATCTAAAGCACCGAATGGTTCATCTAAAATCAGGAGTTGGGGACGAATGGCTAAGGCACGGGCTATAGCTACTCTTTGTTTCATTCCTCCAGATATTTGATTGGGTTTTTTTTGGGCTGCTTCTGTTAGTCCTACCATTGCTAAATGTTCTCTGACTATTGCCCGTTTTTCCGATTTGCTTTTGTGAGGAAATACAGAATCAACACCTAAATAAACATTATCAAAAACATTTAACCAAGGTAATAAACAATAGTTTTGAAATACCATCATTCGGTCTGGTCCTGGTTCTTTGATGGGTTGACCTTGTAACCATACTACGCCGCTGGTGGGTTTATTAAATCCAGAAACCATGTTCAGGAGTGTTGATTTGCCACAGCCAGAATGTCCAATGAAACAAATAAATTCACCTTCACTAACTTTGAGGTTAATGTTATCTAGAACGCTGTAGATACCTTCGCTAGTGTTGTAAATTTTGTTAACGTCTTCAATTACTAAAAAGTCTTGTTTTTTATGGGTTTGTAATGGTTGATTTTGGTTTTTTTGATTAGAGTTTACTGTTGTCATGATGATATATTCCTAAGTTATTACAACTTGGTTATGGGCTGGGGAAAACCTGATTTTACTAGATAAATACTTCTTCAATGCGAAGTGGGTATTTAATTGCTAAACTTTTTAGATACTCAACTGGTTCTGAAGGATTAAGGATTTTGCCATCAAATAGTTGAATTGTTTCTTCTCTGCCAATATCTAAAATGTTCATTTCTCTCGCAGCTGCACCAAACACATCTGGACGACAAACCCTATCAATTACTTCTACCCAGTTTTTGGGGAAAGCTACTAAACCCCAACGGGCTAGTTGGGTTAGAATCCATAGCATTTCATTCCGGTTGGGATAATTGGCTTTGTCAAAATAAAACTGATGGGAAGTTTGGGGTTGTTTGTAATTACCATGCTTGTAATTATTTATTAAACCAGGACGAAGATAAAGAGAATTACTACCAAGATATTGAGGTTGAGAAATTAATTTGAGAACTTCTTCTTGGTGGCGAATGTCGTCGCAATATTCACAGGCTGCTAATAGTGCTTTGACTAATGCTAGATGTGTTTGCCGATTTTCCTCGGACCAATCTTCTCGCACTCCTAATACTTTGTCTGGATGTCCATACCAAAGTTCTGAGGTGATAGCAATCATAAAACCCAAATTTTGATCAACTGCGTGAGAGTTCCAAGGTTCACCCGCACAGTAACCATCAATTTTTCCTTCTTGGAGGGAAGTTACCATCTTTTGTGGTGGAATTACTATCAAACTGACATCTACATCAGGTTGAATCCCAGACTCTGCTAACCAGTAGCGCAATAATAGGTTTTGCATGGATGCGGGATGGACAATTCCCAAAGTATGGGTTTTGTCTAAGTCAGTGTTAATAATGGCTTGAAAGTCTGTTAAGTTTCTGACTCCAGCGTTGAACAATTCTTGGCTAAAAGTAATGGCGCTACCGTTGCGGGAAAGGGTCATGGCTGTTACCATTGACACCGGATTTTTACCTCCTGCACCTAAGGTCAGGGCTAGGGGCATACCTGCAACCATTTGGGCTGCATCAAGTCTACCAGTTGCTACACCTTTGGCTACGTCTTTCCAGCTAGTTTCGCTGTTTAGGTTGACTTCTAAACCATATTTGGCAAAGAAACCCTTTTCTTTGGCAATTATTAAAGGTGCAGCTTGAGTCAGGGGAATATAGCCAATTTGCAAATGAACTTTTTCTAAGTTGTTATTAGAAATAATAGCAGGTGCGGTAGGTTGTTTCTGGCGTTTTTTTGCTTGTTTTTGTTGATTGAGAAAGTAAATTATTTCATTCCGTAAGTTATAGTAAAAGGGATTGTTAACTACTTCTAAACGGTGACGGGGACGGGGAATAGGTACTTCGATAATTTGGCCAATGTGTGCTTCTGGTCCATTGGTCAACATCACAATGCGATCGCTTAATAATAAAGCTTCATCAACATCATGGGTCACCATTACACAGGTAATTCTGTGTTGATTACATATTATCATTAATTGCTCTTGTAAATTGCCCCTTGTCAAGGCATCCAAAGCACCAAAAGGTTCATCTAACAATAATAACTTGGGACGGGTAGCTAAGGCACGAGCGATCGCAACTCGCTGTTTCATTCCCCCGGACAATTGACTAGGACGCTTATTAATTGCCCGTCTTAACCCCACCATATCAATATGTTCTTCTATTATTCCCCGACGTTCTCCTTTAGGTAGATTTTGATGAACTTCATCTACAGCCAATGCGATATTTTCCCTGACAGTTAACCAAGGAAGTAAGGAGTAATTTTGAAAAACCACCATTCTATCAGGACCTGGTTCTTTGACTTCCCGACCTGCCAAAGTTACACCACCAATACTAGCTTGATCTAAGCCAGCAATAATATTTAGTAAGGTGGATTTACCACAACCAGAATGTCCAATTAAAGAAACAAATTCACCTTCAGAAATTTTCAATTCAATATTTTTTAAAGCAATATATTTACCACCATTGGGGAGGTCAAATATTCGGTCTACATGATCAATTTCTAAAAAAGTATTCATGATGAATGGTAATGGATAATTGGCAATCTCAGAAATTACGACGAACTCAGAATTATTTTTGTTCTGTTGTGACAACTTTATCAGCAACAAAAGCCACCATTCTATCTAAAACTAATCCCACTAAACCGACATATACCAAGGCAATAATAATTTCACTGATATTAGTTTCAGTAGTCGTGTTATAGGCATCCCAAATAAATGAACCAATACCCACACCACCAACTAACATTTCCGCTGCGACAATTGCTAACCAAGATAAACCTATGCCAATTCTTAAACCAGTAAAAATATAAGGAACAGTTGCGGGAAACACAATCTTCAAGAAATAATTAACCTTTTGCACACGCAAAACACGAGCCACATTTACATAATCTTGAGGAATATTCTGCACGCCCACGGTTGTATTAATCACAATCGGCCAAATCGAAGTAATAAAAATCACGAAAATTGCCGAAGGATTAGCTTGTTGAAAAGCTGCCAAAGAAATTGGTAACCAAGCTAGGGGAGGGATAGTTCTTAATACCTGAAAAATCGGATCTACAGCATTATAAAGAAAAGTATTAGAACCAATTAATATTCCTAAAACAACCCCAACAACTGCTGCTAAAGAAAAACCTAAAGCAACCCGTCCTAAACTGGTCAATATTTGCCAGCCTAAACCCTTATCACTGTCACCATTATCGAAAAAAGGATGAATAACAAAAGGGTCCCAAGTTTCCCGAATTGTTTCTATCGGTCCTGGTAATTGAAAACTAGGAATTAAACAAAGTAATTCCCACAATATCAGAAAAATAAATAATCCAAACAGCGGCGGTATAACCTTCTTAATCAAAAACTTATTAATTACCTTCTGCTGTTTACTACTAATTCTAGGACTTCCAACAATAGCAGCCATTTATTTCTCCTGAGTAAGTTATTAAAGATCTCTTTTCCTTCTCTGATTTGCGCCTCTGTGTGAGACTCGAAAATTTAATTAATCTAGTAATTTTTTTTGGTGACAATTTCGCGTAACCAAAATGTAAATCACACCTTCTTAATTTGCAAACTCTTTAAATATTCCTCTGGTTTTTCAGGGTCAAATTTAACCCCATCAAAAAATGTTTCCACACCGCGAGAAGAACTTGCTGGAATTTCCGCAGCAGCGACACCCAAAGCCTTAGCAGCTTGTTTCCATAGATCTTCTCTATTGACCTGATCAACAATTTCCTTCACTTTTGTATCTTTAGGTAAATAACCCCAACGAATTTCTTCAGTTAAGAACCAAGTATCATGACTTTTATAGGGATAAGAAGCATTATCTTCCCAATATTTCATACGATATGTAAAGTTTTGCTCTTTGCGTCCATCACCATAATCAATATTACCTTTAGCCCGTTCTAAAATATCAGCTACGGCCACATTAAAGTATTTCCTATCAGCGCAGATTTTACACATTTCTTCTTTGTTTTCTGCCTGATCACACCATTGTTGTGCTTCCATAATTGCCATTAATAATGCTTGTGTAGCATTGGGATTTTTATCAACCCAATCTTGACGCATAGCAAAGGCTTTTTCTGGATGGTTATTCCATAGTTCACCTGTAGATAAAGCTGTATAACCTAATTTTTGACTTACCAATTGAGCATTCCAAGGTTCTCCTACACAAAAAGCATCAACAGTTCCAACTTTCATATTTGCTACCATTTGTGGTGGTGGTACTGCTTGTAAAATTACATCTTGATCTGGATTAATACCTCCTGCTGCTAACCAATAACGTATCCATAAATCATGAGTACCACCGGGAAAAGTCATAGCGACTTTTATAGATTTTTTATCGGCTTTGGCTTTATTTATAGACTCTTTTAGTAATTTACTTTGTAAACCGATTTTCAAATCTTTGAATTTTTCAGCAACTGAAATTGCTTGACCATTGATATTTAACCGCGCTAAAAGATACATTGGTACTTTATCATTTATGGTCAACAAATAGGGCATAGGGGTAAGAATATGTGCGCCATCAATACCACCACCAGATGAGCCAATTTTTAGGTTATCGCGGGTGACTGGCCAGGATTTTTGTTTGCTGATTTCCACATCAGTCATACCATATTTAGCAAAGAAACCTTTTTCTTTAGCAATAATTAAAGGTGCGGAATCTGTTAAAGCAATAAATCCTAATTTGGCTGTGGTTGTTTCAAGTTTTGGGGAATTATTAGCTAGTTTGCTATTGGAAGAAGCAGCGCTATCTGTTTTTGCTGAATCAGGGTTACTAGATGAACAGCCGTGGGCTAGGATAGAAGTTACTGCTACTACACTTGAGGTAATAATAAATTTTCTGCGAGAAATATTGGTCATGGGAAACTCTTTTTCAGTTTTAATTTGGGTTTGCAGTTATCTCTGGATTTTGGCGATTAAATTAGTTTAACCAGGAATCAAAGCCTGTTCTTTAAGTTTTGCACCAAAGTTGTCAATAAGTAAATCTCTTAATATGGGTTGTAAGTCTTCGCAAGGAATAGCTTTTTGAACACAAGTTCCTAAATGTGCATCTTTCCCGACTTTTCCACCCATATAAATATCCACACCTTCTAACATTTGCCCATTTTTACGGACTTTAGTTCCCATTAAGCCAATATCTGCTACTTGGGGTTGTCCACAGGAATTTGGGCATCCTGTCCAATGAATTCGCACTGGACGCGATAAAGTTAATTCAGATTCCAATGATTTAATCATTTCTAAAGCGCGATTTTTGGTTTCTATTAAGGCAAAATTACAAAATTGTGCGCCAGTACATGATACCAATGATCCCATTAATAAGCCAGGATTAACTGCAAATTTTTCTAATATCCCTTCTGTGCAAAATTGTGTTAAACTCCCATCGGGAATATTCGGTATAATAACATTCTGTTCTACGGTAAACCGGATTTCTCCACTTCCGTAAACTTCCGCTAACCGGGCAATTTCCAACATATCATGAGCAGATAATCTCCCCACGGGAATATTTAAACCTGCATAGTTAAATCCCGCTTGCTTTTGTTTATATATGCCTAGATGATCCCGTTTTTCCCAGTCAATTTCATCTTTCGCTGCTGCGGGTAATAATGATTTACCAAAACGCTTTTCTACTTCTGTGCGGAATTTTTCTATACCCCACTCATCAAGTAGCCAAATCAACCGGGCTTTTTGTCTGTTTGCGCGTAAACCATGATCTCGAAATATCTCGACAATGACTTTGGATAATGATACAACATCAGCAGTAGATACCCAAACATTTAAAGGAATAGCGGTTTCACAACGTTTTGCGGAAAATAAACCACCGACAATGACGTTAAAGCCAAAGACTGGTATTTGCTCTTGATTTGTTAAAAAAGCGGGAATAAAGGCTAAATCGTTAATTTCTGCGTGAACTGAATTATCTCTTCCCCCAGTAATTGCAATGTTAAATTTCCGAGGAAGATTACTAAATTCTGGATTACCTTCACCGTTGTTAGTCAGCATATCCTGGATTTGCTGGACTAATTCTCTGGTATCATATAATTCATTTACATCTAATCCAGCTACAGAATCACCTGTAATATTACGGACGTTATCCATCCCAGATTGGATAGTAGTCAATCCGACTTTGTTAAATTTATTAAAGATATCTGGAATATCTTGAATTTTTATGCCGCGTAGTTGTATATTCTGTCTAGTGGTAATGTCAGCGCTGCCGTCGTCACCGTAACGCTGTAGTACCTCTGCTAAAACTGATAATTGATTGCTAGTGAGAATACCATTAGGTATCCGCATTCGCATCATGAATTTACCGGGGGTCACTGGACGGAAGAATACACCTAACCATTTTAGGCGATGGTTAAGGTCATTTTCGTCCATTGCTTCCCAACCGATTTGCGCGAACTGCTCTATTTCGTTTTTAACTGCGAGTCCGTCTTTTTCGGCTTTGAATTTCTCAAATTTATTCAGTTTTTCTGTGGTAGCTGCTGTGTCTATCATAGTTTTTTTTTGGCAGACAGGACTTAATTAACTGTGTACCCTTTCATCGCTTCTGTATTTACCACTTTGGGGAAATAACTGATAGTAGTTTCCTGGTTTGTGTTTGTAACAGTTGCGATATTGATAACTTAGGGCGATTTTTTATAATAGTTAGTATACTACGTTACTAAATTTGAGTTATTTTACAATAAACGGATATACTAATTGCTATTTTTACATAAACTAAAAATTGGTTTTTCCAGATGAGCTTGTATAAATTTTAATGCGTTCGTGTATGAAGATAGGAATTTGTCTCACGTAGAGACGTTTCCGGTACAGAGAGATAAAGCTTTAAGGTTTTTTGATTTGACTAAGGTATTAAAATGCAAAACTTTGATCAAATTTTGGCGGCATTAATATATATTAATTGGTGATAAATCAGGTATGGTTAAAAGCAATTATGAAACGTCGTGACTTTATCAACTGGGTGGGATTGGGTTTTTTAGCTAGTTCCCTACCTGTAGCAATTGCGGCTTGTTCTCCTGAAACAACCGCAGCGCCTAGTTCTACATCTAATACTGCTACAAAAGGCTGGCAAAAGGTGGGTACTGTGGCACAATTAGACAAAACTGGTCAATTATTGGCGGAAAATTCGCCAATTGGTGCAGTATTGGTGGTGGGAACATCGAAAGATGTTAAAAGTTTAATTGCTGTTAATCCTACTTGTTCTCATGAAGGTTGTACCATTGACTGGAAAGCAAAAGAAAATAAATTTGTCTGTCCCTGTCATGGTGCAGAGTTTGCTCGTGATGGTAAGGTAAAACAAAGGCCAGCTAAAAAGCCTCTGAAAACTTACCAAACAAAGATTGAAGCTGGTTCTGTGTTCGTGAAAACGGTTTAAGATGTTTAGAAACCCCCCAGGGTTTCTGAGGAAACCCTTTTTCAGTAATCTGATCACTTGAGTATTAGCTAGTATTTCCACTAAATTTATTTGTATGAAGTAAATACTAAATGAAAAATTAGTTAAATTAAAATTATACGGAAAATGAGTTAAATCCGTTAAATTTATTATGTATCATCAGGCTAAATCAAAATGCGTTTAGAGCAGTTGCAAGCCTTTTTGGCGATCGCACAAACTGGTAGTTTTCAACAAGCTGCAAAACAATGTGGTGTGACTCAATCTACCATTAGTAGACAAATTCAGGGACTAGAGGCAAATTTGGGGGTAGAATTGTTTCACCGCAGTACCCATGCTAAATTAACTTTAGGTGGTGAACGCTTACTCCCTCGTGTCCAGAAAATTTGTCAAGAATGGGAATCTGCTACACAAGAGTTAACGGACTTAATGGGAGGAAAGCAACCAGAGTTATGTATTGCAGTCATTCATTCTGTTTGTGCTTCTTATCTACCACCAGTGTTACAAAAATTTTGCCATGATTACCCAGAGGTACAATTGCGGGTAACATCATTGGGAAGCGATCGCTCGCTAAAAGTTCTCAAAGATGGTTTAGTAGATTTAGCAATTGTTATGCACAATCGCTTTTTAATCACGGGCAAGGAAATGGTGGTAGAAGTGCTATACGATGAACCAATAGAGGTTTTAGTCGCTGCTAATCATCCCCTATCTGAATATAAATCTATCCCTTGGTTAGAATTAATTCGCTATCGTCAAGTAGTATTTAAAGAAGGTTATGGGATGCAGCGTCTCATTCAGGATAAATTTGAAAGTAGGTCAACCAAACTTTGCGCGGCTTTAGAAGTAAATACTTTAGAGGCCTTTCGGGGAGTAGTTCGTCAAGGAGAACTGATTGCTTTACTTCCCCAGTCAGCATTAATAGAATCTAGAAATGATCCTACCCTTGCGGTTCGTCCCCTAGCCGAAAATAACAATTTAGCTGATAATTCTGGTTTGACTCGTCGGGTAGTAATGGTAACCACTCACGACCGTCTTCAGATTCCTCCCATACAACACTTTTGGCAACTTGTCAAGAATAATATTCCCGCAATGGCTAATGACTAAATTTAGAGAATTTATCCAAAAAATAGGTAGCGGAAATCACACATCACAGAATTTAACCCGTGATGAAGCGGCTACTGCTACAAGAATGATGTTATTAAATGAAGCTACACCTGTACAAGTTGGTGCATTTTTAATTGCTCACCGTATTAAACGTCCCACGGGAGCAGAATTAGCAGGGATGTTAGACGCTTACTATGAACTCGGTCCAAAGTTGCAATCAATAGGACAACCTGTAATTATTTTAGGTACACCCTATGATGGTAGAACTCGTACTGCACCGATTAATGTGATTACGGCTTTACTATTAGCTGCTGCGGGACAACCTGTAATTATGCACGGAGGAGATCGTTTACCGACAAAATATGGTCTACCTTTAATCGAAATTTGGCAAGGTTTAGGAATAGATTGGACTAGTTTAACACTAGAACAAACCCAGCAGGTTTTTGAGGACACAGGAATTGGCTTTGTTTACACCCCAAAGCATTTTCCCCTCAATCAAATTTTGTGGTCATATCGTGAGCAATTGGGTAAACGTCCACCATTAGCAACTATGGAGTTAATTTGGTGTCCCTATGCTGGTGATGCTCACATTATTGCTGGTTTTGTTCATCCCCCTACAGAAGCAATGTTTCAAGTGGCTTTAGGGTTACGTGGGGTGAGGAAATATACTTTTATTAAAGGTTTAGAGGGTAGTTGTGATTTACCACGCGATCGCACAGCTATTATTAGTTTATCTTCATTAAATCCAGATGAATTAACTCGGTTACAACTAGTACCCCGTGAATATGGTTTTATAACTAAAAATGTGCCTCTAACTACTACAGCAGAATTAATCAATGATTTGCAAGGGGTTTTGACGGGAAACGCCGGCGAACTACTACAAACAGCTTTATGGAATGGTGGTTTTTATTTATGGCGTAGTGGTATTTCTCCAAATATGCAAGCGGGCATAGATAAAGCTGGTACATTAATTAGCAGTGGTGTAGTCAGGGCTAAACTTGAGGAAATCAGTAGTTTGCTCAGTACCTTATCTCTGTGAGCTTCTAATTGTCTGAATCAGGATGTCCAGGATGAAGGGGTGCGGGGTGCGGGGTGCGGGGTTATCTTCTTCATCCTCTTCTTCATACTCCCGACTCTCTAACTCTGTACTTCGCACTTTTTAAGATAGTTCTTCCTTATCAAGATAAGGATAACATATTTAAAATCCTTTGTCAACACCTGAAAAGCAAATTTTTCGCGGTTTTTTGCGTTAATTGTTGCTTTGTGGGGTAATGTCAGAATCAGGATATCCAAGATGAAGGGGTGCGGGGTGTGGGGTGCGGTGTGCGGTGTGCAGTGTGCGGTGTGCGGTGTGCAGTGTGCGGGGTTATCTTCTTCATACTCCCATACCCACTCTCTAACTCTGTACTTCGCACTTCTTAAGATAGTTCTTCCTTATCAAGAAGAGGATAACATATTTAAAATCCTTTGTCAACATCAAAAAGCAAATTTTTCGCGGTTTTTTTGCGTCTTGTTCCCTGTAACCTGTTCCCAGTTAAGAGTTCCCTGTTCCCTGTTCCCAGTTAAGAGTTCCCTGTTCCCTGTTCCCAGTTAAGAGTTCCCTGTTCCCTGTTCCCTGTCAAAAGATACCCGAATTATTAAAGAATCCGGGTATCTAAATTTGTGTAAATTTGTTAGTTAAGATTCAGAAGTTTTTTTACCGACAACTTGAGATTTGAGGGTGGTAATTTCACTAGATAACTCCTGTCTGCTGGAGGCTTTGAGTAAATAGCGATAGACAAACCACACAGAGTAACCAATACCAATCAATTCAAAGCTGGGTGCTACCAAAGGAATATCATTAAGAGCATCTAGTACGGCCAATAGTACCTTAACTGCAACTACAGATGTCACTACTAAACCAATAGTAACTATAGGCTGCTGATATTGACCAAAGAACTTACCTACATAATCTGGTAATGTACCAAGAAAACCAGAAACTTGCTGTCCATATTTGAGCCATTGTTCTTGAGGCTGCATGGGGGGCTGAAGTTTGGTAAGATTTCCAGTTTGGGTGTTAATTTGGGGGATAGTTGTTTCTTTGGACTGGGTTTCTTGGTATTCTGGTTCTTGCATTTTTATTTCCATGATTTTGATTGTTGAGTTTTTTACCTAGACATTTACAACCAAAAGGCTGTTAATTGACAATTCTTCCAGTAATAAGGATGAGAAATCAGAGATTATTGGTTTATTTTATCAGAAAACGCCGTAATACCCCATCCCTCTACAGGGTGGGGATGTAAAGCGGGTAAAATTAAACACCCTCCAAGGGATATTAAGCGCAGCTTAATCGTGAGAGAGGGTAGTTTCATTTTTACCAATCTTAAAGATTGACTAATTCCTTAAAGTATATTATACTTAAAACAGGTCGAATTAGTAATAAAAAAAATGATTGTTTTTGAATTTAAAGCCAAAGGCACAAAGCAGCAATATCAAAAAATTGATGAAGCTATACGGATAACTCAGTTCATTCGTAATAAGTGCTTGCGCTTTTGGATGGACAATCAAAATGTTAAACCTTACGACCTAAATAAATACACTGCGGTCGTAGCTAATGAATTTGATTTTGCAGATAAATTAAACTCAATGGCTAGACAAGCAGCAGCCGAGAGAACAGCTTTTGCAATTAAAAGATTTTTTGATAATTGTCAAGCTAAAACTCCTGGAAAGAAAGGATATCCAAAGTTCCAAAAAAATAACCGTTCCATTGAATATAAAACATCAGGATGGAAACTATTAGAAGACCGAAAACACATTAACTTTACGGATAAATGTGGAATTGGTCAGCTAAAATTAATTGGAACTTGGGATTTACATTTTTACCAGATTAAGCAAATCAAAAGAATCAGAATAGTTAAACGTTCTGATGGATATTACGTTCAATTCTGTATAGATGCAGAACGGAATATTGATGTTAATCCAACTGGTAAAACTATTGGTTTAGATGTTGGTCTTAACAGTTTCTACACTGATTCTCAAGGGGATAAAATTGATAATCCAAGATATTTACGAAAGTCAGAAAAATCTTTAAAACGACTACAAAAAAAAGTTAGTCGTAAAAATAAAGGTTCTAATAATCGTAAAAGAGCTATTAACCGTCTTGGTAGAAAATATTTGCAAGTATCACGTCAACGTAAAGACTTTGCCGTTAAGACAGCATTGTGCGTAGTTATATCTAATGATTTAGTGGCGTTTGAAAAACTGCAAGTGAAAAATATGGTTAAAAATAGCAAGTTAGCCAAGTCAATTAGTGATGCTGGTTGGTCATTGTTTACTCAATGGTTAGAATATTTTGGTAAAGTCTATGGGCGTGTAGTTGTACCAGTTGCACCTCAATACACTTCTCAAAACTGTTCTAGTTGTGGAGAAATCGTCAAGAAATCACTTTCAGTTAGAACTCATGTTTGTAAATGTGGGTGTATACTTGACCGTGATCACAATGCTGCAATTAACATTCTAACTAAAGCACTAAGACAAAGTGGCTATGATTTAAGTACCGTCGGGCGGACGGAAACTAATAACGCTTGTGGAGAG
>LJOT01000089.1 GCA_001672075.1 Anabaena sp. CRKS33 | reverse complement strand
TCAATCGTTTACCAAAAAATCATAAGTTCTTATTGGGAGATAGAATCACGACAGGCTTATATGATATTTTAGATGGGTTGCTAACTGCCCGTTATAGTTCCGAAAAGTTGCTACAACTAGAATCTTTGAATATCAAATTAGAAATCCTCAGATACCAGACAAGATTGCTTTTCGATTTTAACTTAATTGCCACCGAGCGTTACGAATATATCCAAAAGCTAATCAATGAAATTGGTACAGAATTAGGTAGTTGGATAAAACAACAAAAGCACAAATGTTACCTCACGTAGGTTGGGTAGAACGAAGTGAAACCCAACATAAGATATTATATATAGTTTATCAACAATGAAAAGATATGGAAATCTTTGGCATGAAATCACAGATTTTAGCAATTTACTCTTGGCCGCAAAACAAGCGCAAAAATGTAAACGATTTAAACCTGATGTTCTCCAATTCAATCATAACTTAGAACAGGAATTATTTAACCTACAAGCAGAACTAAAATCAAAAGGCTATATTCCCGGAAATTATAGAACATTTGAGATTTTTGAACCCAAACCCCGGTTAATTTCTGCTGCGCCCTATCGTGATAGAGTGGTACATCATGCTCTTTGTCGTGTTGTTACTCCCATTTTTGAAAGTACATTTATTCATGATTCCTACGCTAACCGAGTTGGGTTTGGTTCACATCGGGCTTTACGTCAGTTTACTAAATTTGCCCGTTCTAGTAAATATGTTTTTCAAGCTGATATTCGGAAATACTTCCCCAGTATAGATCATGAGATATTAAAATTTCTAATTCGTCACAAAATTAAATGTCCTGATACACTTTGGTTAATTGATAAAATTATTGATAATAGTAATGAACAACAACCTGTAATTGATCATTTTCCTGGTGATGATTTATTATTACCTTTAGGAAGAAGACGAGGTTTACCAATTGGTAATTTAACAAGTCAGTTTATGGCTAATGTTTATTTAAACGGTCTTGATCATTTTATCAAAGAAAAACTGAAATGTAAAAAGTATATTCGTTATGTTGATGATTTTGCTTTGTTTAGTGATGATCCAACATTTTTAAAGAATGCGAGACTTGATATTGAGGAGTATTTAGCAGATTTAAGATTAAAAATTCATCCCATAAAAAGCCAATTATTTAAAACTAAACATGGTGCTAATTTTGTGGGTTTTCGTGTTTTACTTCATCAAATTAGAGTCCGTAATAGTAGCTTGCGTTTAGGAAAAAGAAGAATTAGGAAACTTATTAGAGAACATCAACAAAGTAAATTAGAAAATGAAATGATAAAACAATCCCTACAAAGTTGGTTTGCTCATTTAAAACATGGTGATACATGGAAATTAAGAGAAAACATCTGTTTGACAATGGTTATTGATAATTTAGAGGTTTGTTTATGAGTCAATCCTGATTCAGATTACCCAAAAACAACACCGCGATAAATTTCCGATATCGGTAAATCAACCCCGATAGACTCCAAAGAAATGGATTTTTCTAAATCATTAAAATCACTGAATAACCAACCTTGAGACTGTTTGCTATATTTTTCTATAAAAATTTCATCTTGTTCAACTAATAAATATTCACAAAAACTGCTAATTGAACGATACATCCGAAACTTGCTTTGTCGGTCATAATCTGCGGTTGAAGGTGATAATACTTCTACAATTAAAATGGGATTTAAAACTTCATCATTGCGGTTTTCATTTAGTTGGGGTTGATCTGCAAAAACCATTACATCTGGATATACTCCGCGTTTATATTCAGGAATCCATAACCTCAAATCACTATTAATTGGCTCACATTTACTATCACGCAAAATAAACTTGAGAAATGCAAAAATATTGCCACCTATACGGCTATGATTCAGTGATCCTCCTGGCATGGTAACAATTTCTCCATCATGATATTCACTTCGTTCTTCAGCTTTTTCTTCAATGGCCCGATATTCATCTAAACTATAACGACGTTCAACAGTAGTAATCATCATCTTATAACCAATTACATTGAAGTCATCATGATTCTAGCAAGACTGGATATATTGTTGAATCATTGACATTATTATCAATAATAATAAACAATTTTTATCCAAAATATTACCCAAATAGTTGAGTTATTTATCAATTATGATTTTTATCTCGTTATCTCGTTTCCAGTCTTTGACTGGGAATGCTCTCAAGAGGCTCTGCCTCTGCTATCATTGAAGGTAGAGCCTTCTAAAATTCATTCCCATACAGAGTATGGGAACGAGAACGAGAAATCCCCGACTTCTTTAAGAAGCCAGGGATATGAAAATCATCAATCACCATCAACAGCGTACTGAATCAGCAGTGATAAACGTTGGCGCAATGTTTCCAGACCTAAACGCTGACTAGCAGAAATAAAAATCGCCAAAGGAAACTCTTCCCTCGCTAAAGCCAGGGTGTCGCTACTAACCTGATCAATTTTATTAAAAGCGACTAAAGCAGGTCCTGGTGTAATAGGCATTTGCGCGAGTATATCCCGAACTGAACGAATATGACTTAACCAAGCAGGATGAGATAAATCCACTAAATGCAATAAAGCATCTGCCTCTGTTACTTCCTCCAAAGTAGCGCGGAAGGCATCCATTAAAGATGCGGGTAATTCATGAATAAACCCTACAGTATCCGTCATTAAAGTTTCCTGGGGCGCGCCGGTTTCCGCGTGGGGAAGCATTAACCGCCGTGTGGTCGGGTCAAGGGTAGCAAATAATTGGTCAGCCGTGTATACTTCTGAATTAGTGAGAGCATTAAGTAAAGTAGATTTACCAGCATTGGTATAACCAACTAAAGCCACGGAGGGAACTTCTCGGTGTTGTCGCCGTTGACGTAATCTACAACGATGTGCCTGTAATTGATTAACTTCCTGTTGTAGTCGAGAAATGCGTTTTTGAATAGCCCGACGTTCCGTTTCTAGCTTAGTTTCACCAGGCCCCCTAGTTCCAATACCACCTCCCAATCTGGACATGGCTTGACCCCTGCCAGCGAGTCGTGGCATCATATACTCTAACTGCGCTAATTCTACCTGTAATTTACCAGCGCCAGATTGAGCGCGTTGGGCAAAAATATCTAAAATTAATTCCGTACGGTCAACCACTCTGACCCCAATTTGTGCCTCTAAATTGCGGACTTGGGAAGGTGAAAGATCACGGTCAAATACTACCAAGTTAGCGCCGAGAGTTTGCACCGTGAGAGCAACTTCTTGGACTTTACCTTCACCAATAACTGTTTGGGGATGAATACGCGATCGCTTTTGTTGTAAAGTCTGTAATACATCACCGCCCGCCGTATCTACCAACCGTGCCAATTCTGCTATAATGTCCTCGAATTGTTGCGGGCTAGTATTATCCGTTAATACTCCTACAATTACCACCCGATCATGATCAGCGTCTACTTCCTGAGCTACATATTCCCGACTAAATTCCGCTTCTAGACTTTCCACCAATTCCAGAAAATCCTGGTCAGCCAAAGCATCTAAACTTAGAGGCGGTGATATGTGAGAATATATACCAGCGTCAACCATACTCATGTCAGAAGATTTAGTAGTCACTAACTGTCTATTATTAGCCACAAGGTGGGCTAAATAAGCTTCTTTCACGTATCCAGTTGCACCACCACCACGCTTAGTAAATCCGCCCCCGGTAATATTTAAAACTACTAAAGCATCCAATCTTTGTAAAGCCATAGCCGTCAATGCTGACTCATTTGGTGGTTCTGACTTGAGATTAGTAGATAAACAGCGAATTCCGCTCAGACGTTCAGCACCGTAGCGAGGTATTTCCATGGGCGGGATTTGAGTTTGACGCGGAGTACCCACACCAACCCGAATCACTTGTCCGCGACGGTTGATATAAGTACAAACAGGTTGATTGATTTCCGTACTAACTGCTGCAAGACGTTGTGCAAACTCAGATGTAGTAATACAATCCCCTGATATCCGCTGATGGTACAGCCGCTGGAGTTGTTTTAGCTGGCTGGACTTTAAACCTTGAATATTACCAAAAATAGTCTCTATAGGCGTTTAAGACCAGTTACCTGGTTCCCCCTGAATCCTGATACTGTCTATTTTACAACAGAAATTGGTTAGTTGACAGTTGACAGTTGACAGGTGCTACGCCACGGTGATAGGTGCTACGCCACGGTGATAGGTGCTACGCCACGGTGACAGGTGCTACGCCACGGTGACAGGTGATAGGTGATAGTTGATAGTTGATAGTTGATAGTTGTTAGTTGATAGTTGTTAGTTGTTAGTTGTCATTAGGTCATTTCAATCTCTTCCGATACTTTTTTGCGAACTCCTAACTCGGTGAGTCCTTTAATAAATACAGGACTTACGCAAAAAGAAGCGAAAGTAGGGGTAATTCATGAATTACCCCTACGCAAGAATAAGGTGTTCAGCCATATCTTACGTAAGTCCTAAAATAGCTGGACTATGGGGCGATTATAGATTTATAATTAGTGATTGTGAGTTTTTTCAGAAAACAGAAAAGTAATGAACGCCCAAGAGATTATTCGCTCAATTGAAGCGGAACAATTGAAATCTGATTTACCTGATATCTATGTCGGTGACACAGTAAAAGTCGGAGTCAAAATCAAAGAAGGTACTAAATACCGCGTCCAACCCTACGAAGGTGTAGTTATAGCCATGCGGAATGGTGGTATTAACGAAACCATTACAGTTCGTAAAGTTTTCCAAGGCGTGGGTGTAGAACGGGTATTTTTACTCCATTCTCCCCGGATTGAGAGCATTAAAGTATTACGTCGTGGTAAAGTTAGACGTGCTAAACTTTACTATTTACGCGCTCTGGTCGGTAAAGCAACCCGCATTAAACAAAGATTCGACCGCGCCCTCTAATTCCATAGGGGGAATTAACAGACAAAACCCAAGCTGTGAGCGGCATTCGCCGCTAACTTGCCAAAAATAAAAAAATAAGTAACAATTTAGATGACAATTAGAGTGCAATTGTGTTAGACTAAAAAAAGTTGATCACAATGACCAAAAAGAGAAAAGCTTGTGCGCTCTTAGTTCAGTTGGTAGAACGCAGGTCTCCAAAACCTGATGTCGGGGGTTCAAGTCCTCCAGGGCGCGCTCAAAAAGAAAAATATTGCCCGAAGCAATAACGTCACTGCCAAAACAGCAGAAAACGTCAATTATTTCGGGTATAATTTTTTGAAAATATAGCTTTCCTAAAAGGTCGAAACTGTAAACCTTGAAAAAATCACAAGGTGAAGCTATTCAAGAAACGAGGGTATAACGACTGTGGCCAAAAAAAACGAAGCAGAAATACCAGCAACCGAAAATGGGTTTAGCTTAAACAATTTTTTCCAAGGAACAAAGGAAGAACTTGAAAAAGTAGTTTGGCCCAGTCGGAAACAGTTGGTGAGTGAATCAGCAGCTGTACTATTAATGGTTACACTCTCCGCCTCCTTGATATACTTGGTCGATGGATTGTTCAGTTGGGCAGCAAAACAGGTGTTCTGATGACTTCTGCAACAGACGAACCACGTAATTTAGAATTGCAGTCGGAGGAAGCCCTGGGAACAGCGTCTAAAGAGTTACGCTGGTATGCAGTGCAAGTAGCTTCCGGCTGCGAGAAACGAGTCAAGACAAACTTAGAGCAACGTATCCAAACTTTTGATGTAGCTGATAAAATCATCCAAGTGGAAATTCCCCACACACCAACGGTGAAAATCCGTAAAGATGGTAAACGTCAGCCTTCAGAAGAAAAGGTTTTTCCTGGATATGTGTTAGTACGTATGGTAATGAGTGATGATACGTGGCAGGTGGTAAGAAATACTACTCACGTCATTAACTTTGTGGGCGCGGAGCAGAAGCGTGGTAGCGGTAGAGGTCGTGGCCACGTGAAGCCAGTTCCCTTAAATCCTGCGGAAGTTGAACGCATATTCAAACAAGCCACGGAACAAGAACCAGTAGTCAAAATTGATATGGCTACAGGGGATAAGATAGTTGTGCTTTCTGGTCCATTTAAGGATTTTGAAGGCGAGGTAATTGAAGTTTCCCCAGAACGGAGTAAACTAAAAGCTCTACTCTCAATCTTTGGACGAGATACACCAGTAGAATTGGAATTTAATCAGGTTAAAAAACAGAGCTAAATACAAATGGCGAAGAAATTAGTAGCGGTCATTAAATTGGCCCTGAATGCTGGGAAAGCCAACCCAGCACCGCCAGTTGGTCCTGCACTGGGTCAACATGGTGTTAATATCATGATGTTCTGCAAAGAGTACAACGCCAAAACAGCAGACCAAGCGGGAATGGTGATACCAGTAGAAATTTCTGTTTATGAAGACAGAAGTTTTACATTTGTACTCAAAACTCCCCCAGCATCGGTATTGATTCGGAAAGCGGCAAAAATTGAAAGAGGCTCAGAGCAACCCAACAAAAAGAAAGTTGGTAGCATTAGTAGAAATCAATTACGGGAAATTGCTCAAACCAAACTTCCCGACCTCAACGCTAACGATATTGACGCAGCTATGAAAATCGTGGCGGGAACTGCGAAAAACATGGGCGTAACTATCACAGATTAATTAAGTGATAAATTTTGAGTTTGTGCTTTTGAGTGAATAACTAATAGCCAAATCGAAAATCCAAAATCTAAAATCATATCGGGGGAGAAGCACAACTTCGAGATGACCCCAGGAGAAAAAAATGGTAAAAAAAGTGTCACGCCGCTTACGGGCGTTACTAGAAAAAGTAGAAGATAGGGATTATACGCCCTTAGAAGGATTAGCTCTGTTAAAAGAAACAGCAACCGCTAAATTTGCCGAAGCTGCTGAGGCTCATATCCGTTTAGGAATTGATCCTAAGTATACAGATCAACAGTTACGGACAACAGTAGCACTACCTAAAGGTACAGGACAAATAATCCGGGTGGCGGTGATCGCTAGAGGGGAAAAAGTCACAGAAGCGACTAACGCTGGTGCTGATATAGCTGGTTCAGAAGAACTGATTGAGCAGATTCAGAAGGGCTTCATGGACTTTGATAAGCTGATTGCGACACCAGATGTAATGCCACAGGTAGCAAAGCTTGGTAAATTGCTAGGTCCGCGTGGTTTGATGCCCTCACCCAAGGGTGGTACAGTAACCTTTGATATTGGTAGTGCGATTGCTGAATTTAAAGCTGGTAAATTAGAATATCGGGCTGATCGGACTGGGATTGTTCATGTTATGTTTGGTAAGGCTGGTTTTTCACCTGAAGATTTATTAATCAACCTGAAGGCATTACAAGAGTCCATTGACCGTAACCGTCCTTCAGGTGCTAAAGGTCGTTATTGGCGGTCATTGTATGTATCCTCGACTATGGGTCCATCAATTGCCATTGATATCAGCGCCCTACGGGAATTAAAACTCACCGAAGCTGCATAATTTGAGATTTTAGATTGATAGTTGCTAGATAGACAATCGAATTTTTGCTTTCATTATCAAGCTTTAATTTCAAATCCAAAATCCAAAATCCAAAATCCAAAATTTAATAAAGCCGGAGACAGCAGGTGCTAATAGCTTAATATCCTGCCGAGGTTGTAATTTTAAGTACCTACAGTTTAATCCGCAGAAGCGGAATAACTACAGGATTAAAAATACCACTTTGAAACCCCGGCTAAGATAGCTGGGGTTAACTGTTTTCGGCGGGTCAGCAAAAAGGTAATGGGTGATAAGTGACAGTTGACAGGAAATAGAGTAAAAACTAACAACTGACAACTGACAACTGACAACTGACAACTAACAACTGACCAATGACAACTGACATTGGAGGTGAGATAAGTATGGGAAGAACGTTAGAAAACAAAAAAGAGATAGTAGCTGATCTCAAGGAAACCTTGAGTAAGTCAACTTTAGCACTGGTAATTGATTATCAGGGGCTAACAGTTGCCGAAATCACGAATTTGCGTCAGCAACTCCGTCCTAGTGGTGCTATATGTAAGGTGACAAAAAACACCTTTATGGGCATTGCCATTAAGGATCAGAAACAATGGGAACCAATGTCGGAATTGCTGAAAGGCTCTTCTGCATTTCTGCTAGTTAAAGAAGATTTATCCGCGATTAAAGCTTATCAAGCATTCCAAAAAGCCACCAAGAAAACAGAAATTCGCGGTGGTGTCATGGAAGGTCGTGTCCTGAGTGAAGCTGATGTTAAGGCTTTAGGAGACTTACCATCTAAAGAACAACTCATGGGTCAAATCGCTGGCGCTATCAACGCTGTGGCTACCAAGCTGGCTGTTGGTATCAACGAAGTTCCCAGTTCCTTGGCTCGCGCTTTACAAGCTATCGCTGAAAAAGAAAATGGCGATAGTTCCGAAAGTGCTTCTTAGTGTGTATTAGCGAATAATTAACGCACTAGTTAATAGCAGTGGTGCTTAACCACTAACAAATGACAACTGACAAATCAAAAATTATTTAGGAGTTATATCCATGTCTGCTGCAACCGAACAAATTTTAGAACAATTGAAAGCCCTCACCTTATTAGAAGCTTCTGAATTAGTCAAGCAAATCGAAGAAGCTTTTGGTGTTAGTGCTGCTGCTACTGGTGGCGTGATGATGATGGCCCCTGGTGCTGCTGCTCCTGCTGAAGAAGTAGTAGAACAGACCGAGTTTGATGCAATTTTGGATTCTGTACCTGCTGACAAGAAGATTGCTGTCTTGAAGATTGTCCGTGAAATCACAGGTTTAGGTCTGAAAGAAGCTAAAGAATTGGTAGAAGCTGCTCCTAAAGCTGTTAAGGAAGGTGTAGCTAAGGAAGCCGCTGAGGATATCAAGAAGCGGATTGAAGAAGCTGGTGGTACGGTAAAAATTAAGTAATTGGTAATTGGTAATTGGTAATTGGTAATTGGTAATTGGAAAAAACTAATTATTACCTATTACCTTTTATCTTTTATCTTTTACCTTTTGTTATTGCTTCAAGACTGGTAATAAATATTGTGTCAGTGTAAAAGCATCAACTCCTAATTCTGTTCTTGCTTGTGCTGCTAAAATTCCTGCTTGAGAATGCCACCAAGTCGCACTTGCGACTATATCCTCTATGGTAAGTTCTTGGGGAGGAATTTGTGCTAATAGTCCACCTAACAAGCCAGTTAATACATCACCGCTGCCTCCACGGGCTAAGGCCGGGGTACTTTCGGGATTTATCCAAACACTACCTTGAGGATTAGATATAGCCGTTCTTGCCCCTTTGAGCAGGACTATCGCCCCACTTTCTTGGGCTGCTGTTTGTACTGCTTTGACTCTATTGGTGTAATCAATATGGGGAAATAAACGCTTAAATTCTCCCGTATGGGGTGTAATTACAGTGGCTGATTTTCGTGATTTTAATGTGGGAATAGTTCCTAATTGTGCCAGAATATTTAAAGCATCAGCATCGAGAATTAGAGGACATTCACATTCAATTATTTTGGGAATAATAGAAATATTATCTTTAGTTAAACCCGGTCCGCAAGCAATTGTAGTAAATGAATTTAAGTCTATCAGGTGCGTTACGCTATCGCTAACACACCCTACTAATGGTAAATTGGTAATTGCTCCTTTTTCTGTTTCAGGACAACCAATAATTAACGCTTCTGGTAAATGGGAAACTAACAACATTTTTAGAGATTCTGGTACAGCAATTGATAACATTCCTACACCAGAAGCTCGCGCACCCAAACCTGTTAAAATTGCTCCACCTGCGTAACGTCGAGAACCACAAATTAATAGTAAATGTCCTTGTTTATATTTGTGGGTAATGAGGGGACGGGGTAAGGGTAGGGTAGATAATGCTGTTGTTTTAGTAATGCGTTTGATTTGGGGGACATTATCTAAAACCGCATAAATATCTGTTAAGGGAATATGAAAATCAATTAATTCAGCTTTACCAACATAAGGTAATGCTTGTTCTTGTAGTAAACCTTGTTTCCATAAACCCAAACAAAATGTATAACTTGCTTGAATAGCTGTTCCTAAAACCTCCCCTGTGTCTGTGTGTAAACCGGAAGGTATATCAATACTAATAATAGGTTGATTTCTTTGATTAAAATGATTAATTGCAGCAGCTATAGAGTCGGTAATTTCTCTTTCTAAACCAAAACCAAATAAACCATCAATTAAAAAATCACAATTTGGTAATTCGTTAATTTCTTGATAACAGGGAATTTTCAAACTTTGAATATATTGAAAATGTTGTGAAGTTAATTCTTTCAATTTAGAAAAAGGTTGATAAATCCAAACTTTATAACCGTGAAAATACAATTCACGCGCTACTACTAAAGCATCTCCTCCATTATGACCTGGACCTGCTAAAATGCCTACAGATTTATCTGGAGAAATAATAGTTTGTAACTGTTGGAAAATTAATCCTCCTACTTTTTCCATTAAAGCAGCTACAGGCATTCCCGCAGTAAATATTCTGGTTTCAATATCCCGCATTTGCGCTGCGGTAACTACAAATTGTTCTTTTGTCATTTGTCATTTGTCAGTTGTCAATTACCAATTACCTATTACCTATTACCCTATTTTCCATAATAAACTCTAGCATTACCGTAACCTGAATTTTGAAAATAGCTATTCCATATTTCTGCTTCAGATTTGTCGCTAAAAGGTCCTATAGCTATATGCGCTCCCCGTGGTTGAGTTCTCATAAATACATTAATATTTGCACTTATTTTCTGTCGAATTTCCATACCAAAAGAACGTAAATTATTATGATGACTAGGAATCACGATATAGTAGTATTTTCTTGCTTTTGGTTGATAGTTATTTGGCTTGTTTTGGTTGTTATTATAGGCTGTTTGTTGACCAGAATTATTGGGTGTTATTTCTAAATTTGCAGCATTAACAATTTTAGCACCAAAAACACCATTTAATTCCAATTCTCTCACCCTAATCTGGGCATTAGATTCTTTGTGAAAAACACCAGATTGAATCACATTACGTCCATTATAATTGCGGATATAGGCATTGCTTTCAACTTGCTTAACTCGTTGCAATACTTGAAAATCACTGCTATCAACATAAACAAAATATCGTTCAAAATTTCGGTTATACTGGTTCAATTCCCCCGGTTGTACTTGCTGCGTCCTCTGTGCTAAAAATTGACTATTTTTGGGGATTTGAGCCTGAACTGGAGTACAATCGGATATTAACGCCCAATACCCACCCGCAAGCAAAGATAACATGGATAAAGGAGTAAAGTAACTGACTCGTAGATTAGACATATTTGTTTTGTTACCAGCTTTTACAGAAATTTGCTATGAACTATTCGATATATGGACTACTGTAACAGGAAAATTTCTCCTATATGCTACAATCGGAAAACCTCGCACTTTGTGAGCAAATAAAAAACCCCTTTGTTACGAAAATAAGCCGCAAGCACTTTGAAAAGTGTGAATTATGAAAAAAGTTGTCGTTGGTCTTTCTGGTGGCGTTGATAGTTCCGTAGCCGCCGCTATGCTACATAATCAGGGCTATGATGTAATTGGTTTAACCCTTTGGCTAATGAAAGGCAAGGGGCAATGTTGCTCTGAAGGAATGATCGACGCGGCTGATATTTGCCAACAATTGGGTATTCCCCATGAAATTGTTGATATTCGGGATGTCTTTCAAACGGAAATTGTTGATTTTTTGGTGACAGGTTATAGTGCGGGAATTACGCCGTTACCTTGTTCTCAGTGTAACAAAACAGTGAAATTTGGTCCAATGGTGGAATATGCACGGGAAAAATTAGAATGCGATCGCATCGCTACAGGTCATTATGCCAAAATTCGTTACGATGACGCTACTAATCGTTACCAATTGTTACGAGCCGTTGACCGCAATAAAGATCAGTCTTATTTTCTCTATGATTTATCCCAAGATTTATTAGGGGCTGTAATTTTTCCCCTGGGTGAATTAAATAAAAGCGATACCCGGAGAATTGCTACAGAATACAATTTGAAAACCGCCGATAAACCGGAAAGTCAAGATCTATGTTTAGTAGAAAGTAACGGTTCTATGCGGGCATTTTTAGATAAATATTTAGCTCCCAAATCCGGTGATATTGTTGATACTACTGGCAAAATTTTGGGACAACATGATGGTATTCATCATTATACTATTGGTCAGCGAAAAGGCTTAGGTATCGCTGCGGCCGAACCCTTGTATGTGATTTCCTTAGATGCTGTTAATAACAGGGTAGTTGTAGGCGATCGCACCAAAGGAACTCAGTCAGAATGTACAATAAATAGAGTAAATTGGGTTTCTATTGCTGAACCAGTCACCCCCATTCGCGCTGAGGTACAAATTCGTTATCGTTCTCAACCCGTACCTGTGACAGTAATTCCTGTAGAAGATTCTCGCGTGCGTTTGGTATTTGATGAACCACAGTTCAGCATTACACCCGGACAAGCTGCGGTTTGGTACGACGGAGACAAGGTATTAGCTGGGGGAATTATCGAACAATTTAGTTAAATCAAAAACCCGTAGGAGCGTCAGGACTGTGACATATATTGTATCCCATACTACTAATAACTTTTCCTACCTCCTATAATCGCTATATTATTCCAGTAATAAAATTAATTAACTGTAAGAAACAAATGAAGAATCGTCATTAAATCATTTTGACCATCTTGAATATGACGAGTACGATATATATTTTGTGTTGTTCCAAAACTTAGCTCATTAACCCAATCTTCTTTTAAGCATATATCATTTTTATATTTATTCAGGCGATCGCAAATTAAATCAATACAATCATTAACTTTACCATCAATCACAAATCCCAACATTGCTGCATAGTCATGACCAGGGCTATATTTAGCATTAACAAACCGCATAATACCGTGTGTTACATATTTATCAATGAGCTTTTTACATTTTGGTTCTTTACTACTACTAACTTTCTTGCACTCTATACCAAAATAATCGTCTTCAATATCCCAAGCGTTATAGCCCATTTTAAAATCAATAAATCCATCTGGCTTAAGACTATCTTGAGAACGCCGTGTTGCACCTTCATTTATTATCAGTGGAGGACCTTGTATATTTCGACGTTTCTTTTCAACCCTCATCTCATTGTGTAAAGCACCAGCAATAGTATCTTCATCACTCCCAGTATTAATTTCTGGTTTTTGACATACTTGAATCCAAGCAGCTTGGATAATATCAAATACTGTTGCAATAATGTCTCTTCGGTTAATAAATGATGGTTGTCCAACAGTACCTGAATCATCCAATGGTAACATAACTTATTTCATCCTTAAATTTTCAGCTAAAACAGCATCAGCATCATTCAAACCAGCAGAACGACTCCAGTAACGAAGTTGACAAGGTTTAATGATATATATATTTTCACCTACATAAACTTTTAAATTGCGTCGTGTAAAAACACGATCAGCAAGTTTTGACAGTAGTTGTTTCGCAATACTTTTGAGTACAGTTATCAAATCATCAGCGTGAACAGTTTGTACAACTTGCTCACGACCTGGATATGGTACTATACTAAATTTAACCACCTGCAATGGTGTATTAGCAATATCAAATATATCAGCAACTATACTTCTTTCTTTGAGCGTGTCAAAAAATGGTTCAATCACACTCATGAAATGTAAAGCGTAAGCTTCTAAATCAGTAGCTTTAGGTTTTTTTAATGCTGCTGATTTTTCACGATTCATATATAAATCAATCGTGATTTGCGTTGTATCTTCAACTAAGATACGTTCATCATCATTTAAACCATAGAGATCAAATACAGCTTTATCAAGTTGTTTTTTTAAATCTTTTTCAAAAGGTTGACTATGAGATTTACGCAATCTACTTTCTATTTCAATAATCTTATTAATTAAAAACTTGTTATCTTCATTAGGTTTAGGAACAGGAAGTCTTACTAAATCCTGTGTTTTTATTTCTGGACGCTCAATACCCCATGATGAAGCTGTGAGAAATAAAAAGTAACTTATTAATGATGAGTTGATAACACCATTTAAGTAATGAGCTAAATTGACCTTATCTTGTTGGATATAAAGGGAGCGTATCAATTTGACACAAGCATATTTCATTGAATTGTAAGATTTTGAGATTACAGCTAATTTCAAAAAACATACCAGCCAAAATGGTCTATTTGCAAAAGAAATACCTGAATATCTTTGTGTATAAACAATATCTTCTTGACTAAAGGCAGAAAATACCTCATTTCCATCAATACTTTGTGAGATGATCACCAATGGACTTTCATAAATTTGAAAATTTCTTGGTGATTCCATTCGTAAAGGTAATATATCAAGTTCATCATTTTTATCTATTTGATATCTAGGCATTTTGCCAGACTCAAGGCATTTTTTATTTATCCATTCTTCTGGAACTTCCTGATCATTACCACTCTTAAATCCATTTTGAGGTGAATTTCCAGCTACTTCTGCAATTTTAGGAAGAGATTTTAATTTTTGAATTAAGTACATATCTCTAGCACTACCCCAAGTAGCAATTTTCAGCATATCTGAATCTAATGCTGTGCTAAAAACTGGCAGCTTTTTAATATGTTCTGCACCAATTTCTACAATACCGTGCCAGTGGAAATACATAGGACTTTCTGGACAGACAAAGTAAAAATCATCTTTCTGTTCTGAACGCTTCCCTCCTGCTATGAGAATCATTGCTGGAGCTTTAGACTTTGGAAATAATTTATCTAAACGCAACTTAGATAAATTAACAATCACTTTAGGCTTATATCTCATTAACAGAGATTCTTTTGCTGTTTTACCTGCTGAATCATTACTGAAAAAAGGTTTACCATGTAAAATTAAACCAATACAAGTTTTATCATTGGTAAAGTCCCCAATACGCCATAAAAATGCTTGATCTGGAGGTGTACCAGAAGCTGTAGGATATCCACTTGGATAACCAGAATCAGGACGTTTACGCTTACAATATTCTTCGGCTGATTTATTATATTTAGATTTTGTCCAAGGTGGATTACCAACTATTGCATGAAATTGTTTTTGTGCAAATAATTCTATTTGGTTAAATTCTCCTTTTTCATCAAATGCGTCACTAGCAAATAAATTTTTACCAATTAGCTTTTCAAATTTTAAGTCTTCTGTTAATTGACGATTTTCTTCTAATTCATAATCTAATTCTAAAGCAGTGAGATAAAGACTAAAAGCAGCAATTTGAACAGCTTTTGCTTCTACATCTACGCCAAAAATTTGATTATATAATGTTTCTCTAATTAAATTACGAGTGGGAATTTCTCCGTTACCACAACGCTTAACAACTAATCTCCGCAAAGATTCAACTAAAAATACACCTGAACCACAGGACAAGTCTAGAACTTTAGCATTACCATCTAGTTCTCTAAATACTTCAGACAGCACCAAATCAACTAAATTAAGAGGTGTATAATGGGTACTATTTGCTTTTGCTGATTTAGCATCTGTAGCATAAATAAAACTTTCATAAATTGAACTAATCAACTCTATGGGAATGACTTTGAAATCATAAAATTGCCATAAACGCTGTTGTCCTGTTGCTATTTCTTCTACACCACCTATTAAACTTTGTGCAACTTCAAGATGTTTTTTGTCTACAGCATTTTTTTCTTCTGGAGAAACAGGAAATAAATCTCCATTGAAAATTGTTTGCAACCACTCAAACAAATTATAAGTTGCTAATTTATTATTTAGTAATTTGTTAAACGATTCTACTCCAAAGCGATTGCTAAAAAAGTCTTGATTTAAAATACCTCTATCTTGCAAATAAGCAACAAAAACAGAACGTATTAAAAGCGCGTGAGCAAATTGACGA
>LJOT01000370.1 GCA_001672075.1 Anabaena sp. CRKS33 | reverse complement strand
ATTGGAACGCAATTGAAAATGATCCGAAATTAGATGTATTTATTACTAAATTAAATAATCTGTTTTTTGATAAAAAGACGAATTTAGAAGGTAAATTGGTGATATTCTCTGAATCAAAGGATACTGTTGATTATTTGTCCCAAGCTTTAAAGGCTAAATTTCGCCAAGATGTCTTGGTAGTTTCCAGTGAAAACAGAAAACAGCTTTATGATACTATTGTTAGTAATTTTGATGCTAATTGTGCGGTAGATAAACAAGTAAATGATTATAGTATTATCATGACTACAGAGGTTTTAGCAGAAGGTGTAAATTTACATCGTGCTAATGTGATTGTTCACTATGATACACCTTGGAACTCAACTAAATTAATGCAAAGAATTGGCCGAGTTAATCGCATTGGGACAAAAGCTAATGCAATTTATAACTATGTTTTTTATCCCTCAGCACAGGGAGATTCACAAATTCAGTTAAACAAAACTGCTTTGATGAAAATTCAGGCTTTTCATACTGCATTTGGAGAAGATAATCAAGTATTCTCCACTGAGGAAATTTTAGATGAAGTTAAACTTTTTAGCGGGAATTATCAGGAAGAACAAGACGAAAGATTAAAATTTTTGTACTTTTTACGAAACTTTAGAAAAAAACATCAAACTTGGTTTGAGAAAATCAAAAAAATGCCTTTAAAATCGAGAGTAGGTAGAAATTCCACCGCAATTAAAAAACCTGCTTTACAAAATGGTACAATTGCGTTTTTAAAGACAGATAAAAAATTTGAGTTTTATTGGATAGATAGTCATAACCAACCCAGAGAAATTACACCCTTAGAAGCATTTAAAATATTTGCAGCTGATGAAAACGAAAAACCTGAAGAATTAATCGCTAACCATCATGATCACATAAATAACGCTATCAAGCATTTTGAAAGGATAGAATATCACCTAGTACAATCACAAATAGATCCAGAAGCGTTCGGAGGTGTAGCCCAAAATGCTAAAAAGTTCTTGTCTCAAATTATTAATCATCCTAAAATTATGGAAAAACAAAGGGAAAATATTAAGAAAATTATCATGTTAATTGATATAGGAAAATACACTAATTTACCTGCGGATGTTGACAAATTACAAAAGAAAAAGTTAAAATTAGATGTAGCTATTTTAGAACTTGATAAAATCGCTGAAAAATATAGTCTAGATTCAGCCAATTTCCTAAAAGGAGAAAAAAGAAAAGTTGAGAAGCCAGTATTAATTATTTCTGAATCTTTTATGTAATCATCTTACCCCTTTTCTAATATGGTGACAATACAACTAAGACAATTAACAGTACCACCAGGACATAGAATTATATTACACAAAATTTCTTGGCCGGAATTTGAAGAAATATTAACAGAATTAGGAGAAAATCGTGGTAGTAGATTAGCTTATTATCAGGGGAATTTAGAAATTAAAATGCCGTTACCTAAGCATGAAGTAGCGAAAGTTATTATTGGAGATTTAGTTAAAATTATCCTAGAGGAGTTAGAAATTGATTGTGAATGTTTTGGTTCAACTACTTTTAAATGTCAAGATATGAATAGTGGAATAGAACCAGATGATTCATTTTATATTCAAAATCATCTACAGATGATTGGTAAACAAAAAATAGATTTAACTATTGATCCTCCTCCTGATTTAGTCATAGAAATTGATGTTACTTCCAAAACACAATTAGATGCTTATTTAGCTTTAGCAGTTCCCGAAGTATGGCGATATGAAGATGATCAATTACAGATTAATATTCTACAAAATGGTAAATATATAGAATCAGAAGTTAGTCCTAATTTTCCTAATTTACCAATTTTGCCAATAATTCCTCAATTCGTTGAAGAAAGTCGTATTCTTGGGAGAAGTCCTACTTTAAGGAAGTTTCGACAGTGGATAAAACAGAATTAAACCTCCCTATTAAACCTCCGAATATAATTCGGTGCTACACAAACAAAGTCCACCTACGTGGACTAAAAAATGAATATAGGAATAATATAGGAATAATATTTGATTTTTGATAGCTTGCGTGGCGTAGCCATGACTCAGTAGGTATCAATTCTGTCTTTCTTCCTGTGTTCCCTGTTCCCTGTAACCTGTTCCCTGTAACCTGTTCCCTGTTCCCTGCAACCTGCAACCTGTTCCCTGTAACCTGTTCCCTGTAACCTGTAACCTGTTCCCTGTTCCCTGTAACCTGTAACCTGCAACCTGTAACCTGTTCCCTGTTCCCTGTTCCCTGTTCCCTGTTCCCTGTTCCCTGTTCCCTGTAACCTGACTATAACGACAATTTTTCAGTAACCCCTACTTATGACTATCCAAACCTTAAACAAAATTACCACAATCTCGGAACAGCAATTTCTCTTACCTGGCCATTACACTTGGGAGGAATTTGCAACGATAGAAAACTTAACCGCAAATGCAGCAGGTTTGCGCTTAACTTATTTTGATGGGTGTATCGAATTTATGACGCTTAGTGAACAACATGAAATGATTAAAACCATTCTTGGTTTTTTACTAGAATTATACTCCTGCGAAATAGGTATAAATCTTATCCCAGTAGGTAGTGCTACTCGTCGTGCAAAGGAAAAAAGCGCTTCTTTTGAGCCTGATGAATCTTATTATATAGGAGAAAAGAAGGAAAATCCAGATTTAGCGATTGAGGTGAATATTACTAGTGGAAGTATTAATAAACTGGAAAAATATCAACGGTTTAATATTACTGAAGTCTGGTTTTGGGAAAATAATCAATTGTCTCTATATCATCTTAGAAATGATGGCTATGAGTCAATTAATCGAAGTGAATTATTGCCAGATTTAGATATAGATTTATTGGTAAGTAGTGTTTTAATGCCTTCTATTCTTGATGCAAAAACAACATTTATTAAAGGTATGAAATAGTGTTGAAAAAACTCAGGTGGTTGCTTTATTAGCAGTGTATTCACCCAAAAATTTTCTTTTTCAATGATTTTTGCTCACCAGAATCAAGAAATTAATATTATGAAAAAACAACAAATCCAAAACCTATTTAACCAACCCTACAACCAAGCTCAATGGAAACAATTTCTAGGACAAACATTTGCTAACGTGCAATTATTATCAACTCCTGAAAACTTAACAGGTATTGATCATCATGTGGCTACCAATGCTCAAAAATTAGGCTATATATTACTTGACGAAAATGGTATTGATAGACAAATCGCAGTTTATGAAGTCACCCTAGCAAATGGTATTATC
>LJOT01000369.1 GCA_001672075.1 Anabaena sp. CRKS33 | reverse complement strand
ATTATTTTAGTGAGTAAATTCCGTCTATCAACTTTGAGATTTTTTGTCAATTCTTCTGAGGGTAAACGAATGAATTTAATCTTAAATTCTGCGGCAAATTCTGTTAAAATATTCAAAATTACAGGATGTACATGAAGGTGTAAATGTCCATCAACATGAGCTAAATTTAAACCAGAATCACGGAATTTTTCTAATTGAGCATATATTTCTAACCGCAATTCTGCACGGGTAGCTTGATTAAATTGATAGTTTAATCCTGCTTGGGTGGGATTATGGGAAAAATTACCTTGAGAGTCCACTAAATGGGGAATTTGTGCTGGTGGTAAAACCGATTTACCGCAAACTAAAACCAGATGTAAACCAACTGCTAAATGAGGGTGATTTTTTGCTAAAGCGATCGCCTCTTGTGCAGCATCACCAGTTACCATTAAACTAGTGCTAGTTAAAATACCTTCTTCGTGAGCTTGAATAATAGCAGCATTCACACCCTGGGAAAATCCGAAATCATCAGCGTTAATAATGAGAAAATGAGATTTATTCATAGGATTAATTATCCACTAATTGTACTAGAATTGTTTTTTTATAAAAATTATCTTAATCATCTTCTTCTTGTTCAATTTCATTTAGTTCTTCATCTGAGATATCCAGTTCTTTTTTAGAAAATACTCTTCTAGCTTTTTTATCCAAAATTTCTACAATACTTGTTTTATCTTTCTTAATAGCCTCAATATCATCTTTCTGCATATGTCCTGCAAATTTTTGATTGACAAATGAACTATTATCAGTATTAGATAAAAATTCTTCCGCTAGAGAAGTAAGTTTATATTGACGTGATTCCTGTAAGTCTTCAATTAGTTGATATGCTCTAATTGATAAGAAACAATTCATTGCCAATTTACCAATATTTTCTGATGCTAGTTTAGATGATGTTTGTTGAGAATGTTGAGAAAAATAACGTTCAGCAATACTAGCTTCTAGAAGATCCCGATTGGGTTGACACTTCTTACATAATTCTAGAATTTCAATTAATGAGAATTTATTTGGATCAAACTGATCCCCATAAGTAAATTTTTTTAATTTTTTGGTATTGTTGTTTGATTCCATTTGCTATTTACCTAACATAGTAAAATTTAATTTGTCAATGCTGTTAAAATAATCCTAACTGAATAGTCTGTGATTTACTAAAAGAATTTTCTAAATCAATAGCTAATAAATCTGCTGGGAGTTCAACAACCAAAGGAGCATTTTTTTCAAATCTCAATTGTGAACTTTTAACATAATTTTCATCTATTTCAAAAGATAACCATTTTCTTTGTAATGTTTCTGCTACTCTACCTGTCATATTAGACCCAGCAAAAGGATCTAAGACAATATCTCCTGGTTCAGTACAAAGATTAATGATAAACTCTGGTAAAGCTTGAGGAAATCTAGCTGGATGTGGTTTAAAACCTTCCTCTTTACAGCGTATTTGATAATAATCATTGGAAGCAGTATTAGAAGCAGAAATCATGTTAACAGCCAATAATAAATCTTCTGGAATTGGAGTTGGTTGTCCCATTTCCTCTTGATCTATACTAGAACGTCCATCAATAATATTAGGAGGAATAGCACCACCTCTATCATTACTAAATTTATCAGAAATATCATGGCCTGATGGTCTTAATTTAGGTTTATAGCCATTTTTAAGAAGATTTTTCATTGCTTGACTATAAGGTTTTAAAACTCTTCTATTATTAGCTTTAGGATGGGGTTCTTTAGACAGCCACCAAACAGTATTTACAGCATCTTTAACCCGTTCTCTGCGAACTGTTACCCACTCTGCGGGAGTAGGAAGTTTTGCGGGGTTATACCAATATAATTCTTGTGCTAAATAAAAACCTAATCCACCTTTTTTTTGTGGTTTACATAAAGAAACAACAAGTTCAAAATGATAAAGAGAACGAACAGGTATTCCTTTAACCCAACTCCCACCAATATCAATTACTAATGAACCGGTAGGTTTGAGAATGCGGTGAAATTGTACTGCAAAATCCTTGAACCATTCTACATATTCATCAGCATCAACGTTACCATATTCTTTTTTTCTAAGTAGTGCAAATGGTGGAGATGTACAAATTAAATCTATGCTTTCATCAGGAATATCTGTCATTAATTCTAGACTATTTCCTAAATAAGCAGCGCCAAATTCTGTTTGGTAGTAAGCAGCAAAATTACTTTGCATATTAATTCAAAATTTTGTGTAGTAGTAAGGATGAAATTAACCCCATCCCTACAATTAATTATGATGACAATGAATTAGCCATCATTACATTATACAACCTAAACAACAGCAGTTTTCTTAGGTTGCGCGTGTGCGACTGATTGAGTTCGACGTTCATTCAAATAACCAAAGAACTCTTTACCTTCCCGCAAACGACGCACTAACATTTGTCTATCTCCCAGCATTTCCCGAACTATAGGAATAATCGCTTTAGGACGGAAGTAAAATTTACGATACATTCTTTCTACTGCGTCTTCAATTTCCCCACTGGAAAGGCTTGGATATTGCAAAGTTGAAGTTTGAATACCGGAATTTGCTACTAAAGATTCATTCGCAAACCAACCATTTTCTCGGGCTTGGTCATACAATTCTGTACCTGGATAAGGTGCAGCAATAGAAACTTGAATTGTATGGGGACTCAATTCACAAGCAAAGCGAATTGTTTCTTCTACAGTTTCTTTCGTTTCTATCGGTAAGCCAATAATAAAAGTCCCATGGACAGTAATACCAAGTTTGTGGCAATTTTTCATAAATTCTCGCGCCACTTCCAACTTAATACCCTTCTTAATATTATTCAGAACTTGTTGATTACCAGATTCAAAACCTACTAATAACAACCTTAAACCATTATCTCGCAAAGTTTTGAGTGTATCATAATCTAAATTTGCTCGAGCATTGCAACTCCAAGTTAAATTCAGTCGCTTCAGATGTTGACTAATTGCGATCGCTCGATGTTTATCAATGGTAAAAGTATCATCATCAAACATATACTCCCGCACTTTGTCCCCAAATAAAACCTTGGCTTCCTCCATTTCTCTACCTACAGCATCCGGGCTTTTATGACGGTATAAATGTCCGCCAATGGTTTGCGGCCACAAACAAAAAGAGCATTTAGCCGGACAACCCCGCCCAGTATAAAAAGATATGTAAGGATGTTGCAAATAGCCAATGAAATATTTGCTAATATCCAAATCACGGGCGTAAACTGGCAATACACT
>LJOT01000088.1 GCA_001672075.1 Anabaena sp. CRKS33 | reverse complement strand
ATCAAACACTGGTCCGCCACTGTTACCAGTTTTTGTAGCTGCATCATATACTAGGGTATAACCGTTATTCTCTCCTCTAGCAAAGGTAACTACTTTACCTCGTGTAACAGTATATGTTCTCTCCGTCCCCTTCCTGCCAAAAATAGTGGGAAAGCCAGCAACTTTAATATCTGCTTCAAGTTTTACTTCTTCAGAATTGCCTAAAGTAGCGACGGGATAATTTTCTTCGGATTCAAATATTACTGTAGCTAAATCCGGGTCATTGTCATTTTTCTGTAATACTTGACGGTCTTTTATAGGATAATCTTTACCGCTGTGAGTACGAATTGTGTAAGTAATGTCTGTACTACAGGTAATTTTTTTCCTTCCTATTATTGCATCACAAACGACATGATTAGCGGTTAAAACTGTGTAAGTTTTTCCTTTTTTGTCAATAATCACACCTGATCCACCGGGAGAGATATCATCTTGGGTATTGATTTGTACTGTAGTTTTTTCCAGGCTGTCCTGAACTCTTTCTGCTTGCACTGGTGCCAAGGCTGTGACAGAGAAAAGTATGGAAATTATTACTGAGAAGATAGAGTAATTATTTGTCATTAGCTGGTAGGATAAATTCATATCTACACCTTTAATCACCTGGATAACAGGGTATCACACTTATTGTATAAGATCAACAAGTCAGGTAATTTATTCTCTGTCTGATAGTTAAAATTTCTTAAAACTGGCTGCTTTTAGCGAAAAGATTATGTTTACTGATGAGGATTTCGCTAATTTATGAGACACAAGCGTGGGGAAGGAAATTTATCTATGAGCCTGAAACTCTATTTTTGTTATTTTAATGCTATACTAATTCCTCAAAAACAATATCCTCATAAACCGACTCAATGGGAAAACTTAAATCAATACTTCGTAGCTCGATATTATCCCCCGACTGATAATTAAAAATCTCCCAATTACCGCGATCATTTTTGCGGTATAAATCAATCGCTATTTTCTCAGCATCAACCAAAACATAATCTTGCAAACTAGGATTGCGACGATACAATCTAAATTTATCCCCTCGGTCATAATTGGCTGTACTCGGAGATAAAACCTCAACAATTAAACAGGGATATTGAATTGCTTGGGTTGCAGTGCGATCGCTATCTTCGCAAGTAACGCTCACATCAGGATAAACATAATCTTTCGTTTCCAAAATATTGACACGACAATCGGAATTACCAACCTGACAACCACCACCCCGTAAATGACCTTTAACAATAAAAATAATATTACTAGCAATTCGTCCATGATTTTGAGTTCTCCCACTCATAGCGTAAACTTCACCATTAAGATACTCATGACGAAGCAATTGTTTCTCTTCCCAGACAAAATATTCTTCGGGTGTTAACTTAGGAAACTTATCTTTTACAGCAATCATTTTTTGTTACCCCATCTGTAATAGACACAAAGTAAAATCCCATTACCTGACTTTCCTCAGCAGCCACTCAGCAGACCCCTCGCTCATTGTTTCTGTTAGGCGATCGCTAGTAATATTTCTTATTTTTAGTACAAAATATAACATCAATAACAGAAAAAAATAGAAAAAATCCGAATCAACCGATTGTGACACCAGGGCTGCGGAATGTGGGTGTAATCATCATCCAAACTAGTCAAAAACAGGCGACCAAATTTCAGAAATTGCCACTTCCCAACCAGGTAATAAATCAGGAAGAGTTAAAATATCACCATCTTTGAAAATTACTGTTTCTCCATGACAAGAAACCTCTACAGTTCTTGTTTTGGGATTAATTAAAATCCCAACTTTTGCACCTAAATTCATAAAATCTTCAATCTTTTTTCTCAGTTTATCTAAAGAATCAGTTTTAGATTTTACTTCAACTACTAAATCAGGAACTAATTCTGCATAATCTTCCGTTGATTTTTTCAGGCGATTAGCACAAACAAAAGATACATCAGGCGCACGTAAATCAGAATTTGGTAATTTAAACCCCGCACTAGAACCAACTACACGCCCTAGTTTACGAGGTCTTACCCAATTTCTTAACAAAGCTGCAAACTCGGTCCCTACTTCTTCCGATTCATAACCTGACGGACTCATAATAATGATACTCCCATCTACTAATTCCAGGCGATAGTCAGGATATGCTATCTGTATTTCTTCTAGTTCTTTGACTGTAAAAGACATGATTGTTTTCTCCTGAAATACTACGGAAATACTCTAAAGTCCCTATTCCCTGGGATATTATTCATCATGCCAAATTTCTTCCTTTACCCTCACAGGCAATTTCGCTAAATCTGGCAACTCCACCGCCTCCACATCTGTGATTTTATCTTTAATATTAATAGGTATATTCACTGGTTGGCGTTCTTCCATCCAGCAACTAGCCACAGGTAAAGTTTCTTCTAACTCATCTAAAGGCCGAGGAATCACCATAACTGCATTTAACTCACCAATGCGTTCCGCTTCAAACATTCCCGCTTCCACTGCTACAGCCACATTAGCCACTGAACCACGAATGATGGCCGTACACAAACCAGCGCCAATCTTTTCATAGGAGGCTAAATGTACATCAGCAGCTTTCAGCATGGCATCACAAGCTCCCACCATAGCGGGAAAGCCGCGAGTTTCCACCAACCCAATGGCTTGATTACTCAAACGGCTGTATCTACCATCTCCCATAAATCGAGTCAGACGGTTAATAGGTAGAACTATATCTAAATTAGGATAGGGACGGGGAATGACTAAACTAGACACCAACTGTCCAAACTGTTCAGCAGTTTGTACACCTGCTTCTACAGCCAATCGCACATCAGCGATACCACCTCGGACAATGGCGGTACAATGACCACTACCAATTTTTTCATAGCCAACTAAGTGGACTCCAGCCGACTTTAACATCATGTCAGCGGTGCCAACTATAGCGGGGAAACTGAGAGTTGAGACTAAACCTAAAGCAGTATCTTTGAGGTTATCACGGGGACGTTCTGCATGAATATTGCTCAAAGCACTTTCATTATATGTTTCCATCTGCATTTTCCAGGATAAGGTTCGTATAGCGTCTTCAATCACAAAAGAATGAAAACTAGCATTTGAATATGGACTTGGGTTCACACTTCATACTTAACACTTAACCTGAAGAATTGTCAGAGTTTTGGTTGCCCAAAGATTGTCTATGGGGAAATAATGTACTCAGCAGCCTATTTATGCTACCTTGTCCATAAATTTGTGTACCAAAAATATTGTGAGTTTCAAGATTTGACTGACTGGGTTTTAGGTTCTCAGAGCATTCTTCTGTAGACTCCGGGAGCGTAGTTTCTTCAGATCTAGAATCACTTACCACGGCGGTTTCTTCTACTGGAGGAGACTGGCTTTTCGGTGTGGGTGAAGGTGGAGATACTGGTGTAGATTGGTGTTTAAATTCCAGAAAAGCCGCCACCGAGAGTTGAGTTGAGGAGATTACTTGTTCCTCTTTCTCTGGTTTCTCTGGTGAAAAATTAGAAGATTCTGCTTTTTCCCCTAATTTCTCTGGTTGAGAATTAGAAGACTCTGGTTTTTCCGCTGACGGTTCAACAACCTGCCGACTAGTATCCCCCAAAATTGAACCAGGGGCAATCACTTGTCCTGGCGCTACGGAATAGTTAAAAACCGTTGTCGCTGCACCAATACAGGCATTAGCCCCAATTTTGCCTTGACCAACCATCAAAAAACCGGCTCCCAGGTTTGCTCCTGCTTCTATTTCTAGGATACCCTCGCTCACTTGGAGAATTGACCCCATACCCAGGCATACCCCAGCACCAATCACAATTCTACTGTTAGTAGCTGCTTGGAGAATTATTCCCGGCGCTAATACTGCACTGGGATGAATAATCACGTCGCCATAAATATGTGTATCAAATCTATCGCTCAGTTGTAGCAGCGATACTGACATGAAATTTATTACCTCGGAAGCCGGAAATGGACGATATATTAGCTAATGGGTAATGGGTAATTGGTAATTGGTATTAGATGATTATTGCCTCTTACCTCTTGCCCTTTCCCTTTTCCCTACTCCTATGGACGCTGAATAATTGCCTCTAATACGCGGCGTTTTGCTTTCGGGTCTGTACCCACTAAACGCACATACTCGCCTGGATATTCAGAAACATACCCTTCTAATGCTGCGATCGCTTCTCGTTCAGATGTAGTCTGAATTTGACCCGCCACTGTCCAAGTACCTGTGCGGAAGCGGCGCTGATCTACGTGTTCAACCGCAATTTTTGCACCACTGGACAACAATTGGCGCAATTGATCTACTGTTTCCGCGCTTAAACGGGTGCTGGTAACTGTCGCAGTTGCTGTCGCAGTCGCAGCATTTGTACTTGTAAATGATTTGGTACTACCAGAAGACGCTACCATTCCGTTTGGTCTTTGGATAATTGCTTCCAATACGCGACGTTTGGCTTTGGTGTCAATGCCAATTAAACGTACATAATCACCTTTATGGGACTCTATACACTCTTCTAAAGCAGAAATAACTGCTTGAGTAGATGTAGATTGAATTGGTTCACAACTGTTCCAAGAACCTGTACGGAAACGTCGCTCATCTACGTGTTCTGTACCAATCTTGTAACCACTGGCCAAAAGTTGACGAATTTGATCTAGGGTTTCCGCACTCAATTTCCCACTACCAACGGCATTCCCGTTACCATTACCATTGTAACTGCCAACGGATGCAGCAGCAGGTGCTTTAAAGCTAGATGTACCAGCAACTACACCATCAGGACGTTGAACGATTGTTTCTAATACCCGTCTTCTGTTGTTATCAATACCAAACAGACGCACATATTCACCGCTATGGTCTCGCAAACATGATTCTATAGCAGAAACTGCCTCACTTAAAGACCGGGTTTCAATGGCTTGACAACTCTGCCAAGAACCTGTACGGAAACGTCTTTGGTCTACGTGTTCTGTGCCAATTTTAAATCCTTGTTCTAGTAGATAACGTAATTGATCTACTGTTTCTGCACCTAAGCTATAACTGGCCACGTCACTGCTCCTTTCTAACTCTTCAATTTCAATGCTTGTATAAGATTTATCTGCTGCAAGATTAAGTTCATCCCGAATGGGTGCAATACACTTGCTATCTGCAGCGCAGTGATAACCAGCCCGCAAAGCCTGATTAATTCCGACTACATGGTGAGCAAATTCTTGATCCTGCACCTGGACATCTGGTAATCTATCCGCTTGCTGCTGGGTAGTAATTATTGACCCAGAAGCTACGTATTTACCCGGTGGAATTTCCACATCTTGAATTAAGGCGTGCATCATAATAATGCACCCAGCACCCACTCTGGCATTAAATACCGTAGAACGAAAGCCAATAAAACAACTATCGCCAACGTAAGCAGGTCCATGAATTAGTGCCATGTGGGTAATGGAAGCACTTTTGCCGATCCATACTGAGTATTTCTGGCCATCATCACCAATAACTCGGCCTTGCTCCAACCCATGAATAACTACACCATCTTGAATATTCGTATTTTCACTAACACAAAACGGTGTACCTTCATCTGCTCTAATGGAAGTTCCTGGAGCAATTATGACATTTGCACCTATATTGACATCACCAATTAGGTTACAAGAAGAGTGTACAAATGCAGTTTTATCGATATTGGGTTCGGCTAAACTCCTTGACCACGGGGTTGGGGGTGCCGCCGTGCTGCGGACTACCATTGCGAGATTCCTCCTGAAATAAGCTTTTTGTCAGTTGTCAGTTGTCAGTTGTCAGTTGTCAGTTGTTACCTGTTACCTGTTACCTGTCACCTGTCACCTGTCACCTGTTACCTGTCACCTGTCACCTGTTACCTGTCACCTGTCACCTGTCACCTGTCACCTGTCACCTGTTACCTGTCACCTGTCACCTGTCACCTGTTCCTGACTATCTATAATTGGTCTTTTTTGCTGTAAATGACACGATCTTCAACATAAATGGTATCTATAATTGCCACCACTGCTGCATCTAAGGGTCGTTGTTCATTGCCCAGCACTTGACGAGCAGCACTGCCGCGACTGACAAGTACCCACTCATTCACTCCTGCCCCCACACTATTATCGGCTGCTACCTCGTATACTGGCAGGAGATTGCCATTTTCATCTACCAATTGCAACATCAGCAGTTTCACACCCCGCAGACTGGGATCTTTTTGGGTGCTAGTTACTGTGCCACGAACTCTGGCAATTTGCATGATTAATTATGGTCTTCTACCGAAAGGGCGAATTGTGTTTACACCTTCCCGGAATTGTTCTACATCTTCGGTATATCGAATTGGTAGGACATATTCTAAGTTTTCGTGGGGACGCGCAATAATGTGGGTAGATAGAACTTGTCCACCATTGACGCGCTTCACTGATTCTACTCCAGCACCTACTGAAGCTTGAACTTCGGAAACGTCACCACGGACGATAACTGTCACCCGACCACTACCGATTTTTTCATATCCTACCAAAGTAACACGAGCAGCTTTTACCATCGCATCAGCAGCTTCTACTACTGCGGGAAAGCCTAGTGTTTCTACCATTCCTACTGCAATTGACATTTTTTTGTCCTTAAATTAAATTTTTACCTGTACCAGATTTAATCTCAAGCCACCAGTCTCGTTAATGATTTTCGTTTAAACGGTCAGCCCTTCTACAACTAGACTAAGCGCGAAACTGTTCTACTGCTTCTGTATAACGAATTGGTAGGACATATTCTAGGTTTTCGTGGGGACGAGCAATGATGTGTGTAGACACTACTTCACCACCGTTGACTCTTTTGGCCGCTTCAATACCAGCCGCAACTGAAGCCTGCACTTCAGAAACATCTCCCCTCACAATCACTGTAACCCGAGCACTGCCAATTTTTTCATATCCCACTAAGGTAACACGGGCAGCTTTTACCATGGCATCAGCAGCTTCTACTACTGCAGGAAAGCCTTTAGTTTCAATCATTCCAACTGCAATTGGCATCGCAGAACTCCTCAAAAATTAATCGTTTTAGAACTAGCGGTGGAAATTTTGGCCGGGGATGCTCACTTTCCAAAATACCGCCATATTTAAGCTTATGAAACCTTGGCATCCTTGGCAACATAAATTACTATAATAGTTTGTCATAAAATATATTTAAAAAACTTAACAAAACTTTATACGGTCTTTTGTGATCTTCAAATTCACTGATCCCTAGAGTGACAGCTTATGCTTTATAATTTCTTTATCACTTCTAGAACCACTACAGTTCATAGCCTCACCTAATCCTTTGATGAGGAGGATTGGCACGGGCTGGTTATGTGATAGATGGGCTATTGGCTATATCTTTGACTTGGCTATTTTCATAAATACTGGGTGAAAATTCGTAAATTTTACAAATGTACATGAAAAACTAATTTAAAACAGCAGGAAGAGAAAAATGTTCTTTAGAGAATATCTAAAATGTGACATGATTATTTAATGACTCGATCAAAGGCTATTTTCAAGCAAATATGCCTAAGATATTTAGCTAAAAAAGTTAAGAAAACATGGATTTTCTCAGAAAATTTTGTTTTTGAGCAAAGGATTATTTTAAGGGTGTTTAAGAGAGTCGAAACTCAATTGTCAAGGAAGATTTTAGATGAATGAATTTTTATTTTTAACAAGTTGGTTCGTCCCTCTTTATAGTTTACTAGGGGCAATTTTAACTTTGCCTTGGGGCATAGGAATTATCCAACGCACAGGACCTAGACCTGCTGTATACTTGAATTTGCTGACTACCATCTTAGGTTTTATTCACAGTCTTTTAGTATTTAAAGATGTTTGGAAGCGAGAACCAGAACATCTACTGATAACTTGGTTTCAAGCTGCTGATTTCCAATTATCTTTCGCTTTAGAAATTTCTGTGGTCAGTGTGGGAGCAACTGTTTTAATTACCGCACTGAGTCTATTAGCACAAATTTATGCCCTGGGCTACATGGAAAAAGACTGGTCTTTAGCCCGATTTTTTGGTTTATTAGGATTTTTTGAGGCCGCCCTTATTGGTTTAGCAATTAGTGATTCTCTCTTTCTCAGTTATGCTTTGCTGGAGGTTCTCACTCTTTCCACTTATTTACTCGTAGGATTTTGGTATGCTCAACCTTTGGTAGTCACAGCAGCACGAGATGCCTTTTTGACGAAACGGGTAGGCGACCTATTACTATTAATGTCTGTTGTCACCCTTTCTACTCTGGCTGGGAGCTTAAATTTTTCCGATTTGTATGAATGGGCGCAAACTGCTGATTTAAATCCAGTTACATCTACTTTACTCGGCTTGGGTTTAATTGCAGGTCCTGCTGGTAAATGCGCCCAATTCCCACTGCATCTGTGGTTAGATGAAGCTATGGAGGGTCCAAACCCAGCCTCAGTTATGCGAAATTCTTTGGTCGTAGCTGGGGGTGCTTATATTCTCTACAAGATTCAACCATTATTATCTTTATCCCCTATTGCTTTAAATACTTTAGTGGTGGTGGGAATAATGACGGCTGTGGGCGCAACTTTGGTGTCTATCGCCCAAATTGATATTAAGCGAGCGCTCTCCCATTCTACCAGTGCCTATATGGGATTGGTGTTTTTGGCAGTGGGTTTAGAACAAGGCGGAGTAGCCTTAATGTTACTCCTGAGTCATGCTATCGCCAAAGCCCTATTATTCATGAGTTCTGGTTCAGTTATCTATACCACCCAAACCCAAGACTTAACAGAAATGGGGGGTTTATGGTCAAAAATGCCAGCTACAACCACAGCCTTTGTTGTCGGTTCAGCAGGTATGGTGACACTACTACCATTAGGCAGTTTCTGGGCAATGTTAGCATGGGCTGATGGACTGGTCAAAGTTAGCCCCTGGGTAATTGTGGTTTTAATCTTGGTTAATGGCCTCACATCTTTGAATTTAACTAGGGTATTCCGCTTAGTTTTTTGGGGAAAATCTCAACCAAAAACCCACCGCGCCCCAGAAGTCGCCTGGCCAATGGCATTACCAATGGTGACTTTAACTATACTTACCCTATTATTGCCATTAATGCTACAACAATGGTATTTGTTACCTAGCTGGGAAAGTTTAGATGGCTATATAGTTGCTTCTCTATTCGCTTCCACTCTGGCTGGAGTAACTCTTGGCGCTACCATTCATCTTCACAAAGCTTGGTCAAGATCCAGAATTTTAATCTGGAGATTTTTACAAGACTTATTAGGCTATGATTTTTACATAGACCGCATTTACCGCTTAACGATTGTAAGTGCTGTGGCGCTGTTATCCAAGATATCCGCGTGGAGCGATCGCTTTTTGGTAGATGGTCTAGTAAACTTAGTCGGCTTTGCGGCAATTTTTAGCGGACAAAGTTTGAAATACAGCATTTCTGGTCAATCCCAAGCCTATATGCTAACAATTATCTTCGTTATTAGCATCCTGGGTTTTGCTATTAGTTTCTCATTGGGCTTATTCGATAAATTGCCTTTTTAGGAAAGAGGAAAGAGGAAACAGGGAAGAGGGAACTGTCAACTGTCAACCGTCAACCGTCAACTGTCAACCGTCAACCGTCAACCGTCTACTATGCTCAGTATATTGATTTTACTGCCGTTAATTGCTGCGGCTTTCATTGGTTTTTATCCTTCTACCATCTCTGGTAAACTCGCCCGTATCATGGCTTTAGTTTTTAGCGGTATTATTTTTCTATGGAGTATTTTCATAGCCATTCAGTTTAACCCCGGAGACATTACTCAACAATTTGCAGAATCCCTACCTTGGGTAGATGCCATTGGCTTAAATTACAATCTGGGTATAGATGGTTTATCACTACCGTTGTTACTTCTGAATGGACTATTAACTTGTATTGCTATTTATAGTAGTGATGAATCTCAACAACGTCCTAGATTTTACTATTCCTTAATTTTTCTCTTAACCACTGGGGTAATTGGAGCATTTTTAGCACAGGATTTATTGTTATTTTTCCTGTTTTATGAGTTGGAATTAATACCCCTGTATTTGCTAATTGCTATTTGGGGAGGTGCAAGACGAGGTTATGCAGCCACGAAATTTCTCATTTATACCGCTTTTTCGGGAATCGTCATTTTAGCTAGTTTCCTGGGTATAGTTTGGTTAAGTGGTTCTTCCAGTTTTGCACTCTTGACCTTAAATACTCAAAATCTGCCCTTAGCTACCCAAATTTTACTCCTTGTAGGCATTTTGGTCGGTTTTGGAATTAAAATCCCCCTCTTTCCCTTCCATACTTGGTTACCAGATGCCCACGTTGAAGCTTCTACACCCATATCTGTTCTCTTGGCTGGAATACTATTGAAGTTAGGGACCTATGGCCTACTGCGATTTGGCATGAATTTGTTACCAGATGCTTGGGCTTATTTAGCCCCTTACTTAGCTACATGGGCAGTAATTAGTGTCTTATTTGGCGCTTCTTGTGCGATCGCCCAAACGGATATGAAAAAAATGGTAGCTTATAGTTCTATCGGACACATGGGCTATGTCTTGTTAGCCGCCGCCGCATCTACTCCTCTAAGCGTATTAGGGGCAGTTATGCAAATGATTAGTCACGGATTAATATCCGCTATGTTATTCCTGTTAGTAGGAGTTGTCTATAAAAAAACTGGTAGCCGAGATTTAAACGTGGTTCGGGGACTACTCAACCCAGAACGCGGTTTACCCCTGATTGGTAGTTTAATGATTATGGGAGTCATGGCCAGTGCAGGTATACCCGGAATGGTGGGATTTATTTCGGAATTTATCGTTTTTCGCGGTAGTTTCGCGGTTTTTCCTGTTCAAACATTGTTGGGAATGCTAGGAAATGGTTTAACTGCCGTTTATTTCTTAAATCTTGTCAATCGTGCCTTTTTTGGACGGTTATCAGAGGAAATTTACAACCTACCTCGTGTTTACTGGAGCGATCGCCTTCCTGCTATTATTTTAGCTGTATTTATCCTCATTTTCGGCATTCAACCCACCTGGTTGGCACATTATACCGAAGCCACAATTACCACCATGGTAAAAACCCAAAACGTAATAGCCAAAGTGTCTTGGGATAAAGCTAAAATCAAACTTTAAATGATGGATATTGGAGACTGGGAAAACTCACCCTATATTTTAATCCCAATCTCTAATTATGAATGAAAGTATATATCTGAACAACAAGTTTTCGATATGATATAATCAAGAAAGTAAATAAATTCGCACAAATTACGCGGTTCTGTTCAATAAAAATCAAGGGTATTATACATGAAAGCGGATAACTTAGAAATATATGCTGATGGAGCGGGACTGATGGTTGGACCAACTATAAGTAAACTTAGTTTTTACTCTGTAGTAGATATTTTAGAAAATAATGGAGAAAAGGAAAATCAAGAAGAATTGAAAGTACAGATAGCTATTCCAACACTTACCTTGCTCAAATTATGTGCTAGATTTTTAACACAAGTTAAAACTGACGAAAAGGGAATTATTGATACTATAGATAGTCATAAAGAGGAAATTATTAAGACATTGGCAAGTTTAACTTTAAAAGAAAGTGAGGAAGAATAAAAATGTCTACTTTAAATATAAAGCCAAAAAGTGAAATATCTTCTTTTTTTCCAGAAAACAGAAAAAAAGATAATTATGAATTCTTGTATAAAACTAAACAGGAAATAAATCAATACTCTTATAAAATATTTGCTTTTGAAAAAGAGGAAACCAGACATAACAAATTACAAAAATTAGTTCAGTTAGTTACAAAAATACGTAATTATCTTTCTTTACCTGATGATTGGGATGGTTATGAAGGAATTGCACCTGAATCAAAAACAATTGAAGAAACTATTTCTGTAGTTAAACGTTTGCATGATTATAACATATCATTACCTAAACCAATGGTAAGTGGTACAGGAATAGTTGGTTTATTTTGGGAAAAAGACAGCATCTATATTGAGATATGTTTTGAAGGTGATGGAACATTTTGGTACTATGGTAAAGATGGTAATTTAGAAATTGGAGAAGAATCGGTGTCTCTTAAACAAGAAACTGAATTTCCTAGAAACTTAATTAATTTAATCGCCAAAATTTAACTTTCTATGAGTTGTTCAGAGATTTATACTGTTACATCTAATAGATGTACGTTTTCCCAACAAAACGACCCTCAATGTAATTGTGAAACTGTGTCAGTTAGTCAATATTCCCCAGGTGTGGTAGAAGATAATGAAATACTAATCAGGCAAATCTATTCACCTATTCACATAGATGAAGAAACTGGAAGAGTAAACACATTTGCCTTTACTGATGTTCAAGACAAAGGTATGTCCGTAAATCGTAAAACCTATTCCTCAATAGAAGAATTAAATAAAAAAGTTCAATACAAGCTAAGGTCAGATGAGAAACGGGGCAAAGGTAAAGGTTTTGAGGGTGTTATTTATGCAACTTGTCACGACATTAGAGCAATAAAAACTAATGATGGTCTAAAAGCTTTTTGTGTTTATGATACAGGTAATAAAAATGATATTTCTCATGCTGATATATGCCAAGCAACATCTAGTCGTGTATACGGCAGTAAAATACGTTTAAAATTAAGGGAAATTTTTTCAGAAATCCCTATACAATTGGATATTTTATTTACTAATTAACTTCTGTTTTAGTTTAAATTGAATTATGACTTACCCTGTAACCCTTCCTTATACTTTCTGGAGAAACACTAATGGTGAAAACTGAAAAAAAGCCCGCTTACAACCCCCTATCTGAATATGTTGAACGCTTACAAAACGGTGGTGCATTACTCAAAGATACTCCCGAAAACGTTTTAGAAGTTGTTGGCATTCTCAAAAGTTATGGTATAGTTTTAGATGCCTATTCTAAAAACCTCATTTACATCGCCGAACATCAATTTTTAGTGTTTTTTCCCTTCTTTAAATATTTTGATGGTGATGTTTCTTTGGCTAAATTAATCCGTCATTTATGGCATGATCGGATTAATTTTGAATATGCTGAATATTGCATGAAAACCATGATGTGGCATGGTGGAGGCGGTTTAGACGCATATTTAGATACTCAGGAATTTCAAGATAGAGCAAAAACCGTAATTGCTGCTAAATTTAAATATAATCCCCTGCTGTTGGGAATAAATGAACTTTTTCCTGAATTTTTGACGGAACAGTTACGAGTTTCAGCTTATTACACTGGTTTAGGTCAATTTTGGCGAGTTATGGCTGATATGTTTCTGAATTTATCAGACCGCTATGACAATGGCGAAATTAAATCTATTCCCCAAGTTGTAGAACATATTAAACTGGCTTTAGTTGCAGATGCAATGAAACCAATTACATACAGCGTCAACATTGGCAAGAAAGTCTATGATATCATTCCTAAATCAGTTGGTTTAACCTTCCTTGCAGATACCGCAATTCCCTATGTAGAAGCAGTATTTTTTAGAGGAACACCATTTTTAGGAACAGTTTCTTTAAACGCCCAAGCATATCAAGTTCCCCCAGATCAATCTCGATTCCAATATGGTGCATTATACGCCGATCCTTTACCTATTGGTGGTGCGGGGGTTCCCCCAACTTTATTAATGCAGGATATGCGTCATTATTTGCCAGAATATTTACATAGTATTTATCGTCGCAGTCTCAGGAGTGAAGATGATTTACGAGTCCAAATTTGTATGAGTTTCCAAAAATCCATGTTTTGCGTCACCACAGCCGCAATTTTAGGACTTTTACCTTATCCATTAGATACTCAAGATCCATCTGAGAAAAAAGCCATTCAAGTTTATTTAGAAAAGTGGCTGTCAAGATTAGAAAACTCGCGGTTATTAGAAGTAAATAAATAGGCTAATATAACTAGCCTATCATATTGCTAAAAAATAATTTTTGCGGATTTAAAAGAAAGAAATCTCTTGACACGCAGCCAGGACTGTGTTATCATAGTACCGATGAGGAAGAACTATCTTCACTGCATAAGCAATTTTAAATATCATTACATAAAACAAGACTAATTGAGAATTAGTTATAGATGAATCTTCCGGTTTCTGTGTTGTCTGTGTCTGGAGTGGTTAGTTAAAAACCCCTTCAAGACTCAAATAAGACTGCTATAGCATCAGCAGTTGCCACAAATACGTAGTATGAGTTATCATACTAATATTGTCTTTAAAAGTATTATTACCAGCTTGGATTTTTAAATCCTGGATTGGATCTGAATAACAGTCACTTATTGATAGGACTGGTTTTTGCGTCATGAGCTATTGTATCAACCCGCACTGTCCCAAACCTATTGACCTAGCAAATGCAAATAATCCTATTTGTCGTAACTGTGGGTCACAACTACTCCTGCAAAATCGCTATCGGGTACTTAAACAACTAGGACAAGGTGGTTTTGGGAATACCTTTGAAATTGACGACGGTGGTAAAACCAAAGTTTTAAAAGTGCTAACTGACAATAACTCAAAAGCAGTGGAATTGTTTCAACAAGAAGCCAAAGTTTTGAGAATGCTAAAAAGTGTGGGTATTCCCAAAGTCGAAGCAGATGGTTATTTTACGGTTTTACCTAAAAATAGTTCTCTACCATTGCATTGTTTAGTAATGGAGAAAATAGAAGGAGTAAATTTAGAGCAATGGATGGAATTTCGTAAATATCAACTAAAGCACAAGAATTAATTGCTCGTTGGCAATTGGAAATTGAATCTCGGTTAGAAAAAGAAAAAGAAATAAAACCGGAAAGAGCATTATGGTAATTTTTAGGCTGATCTAATAAACTATAACAATCATATATAATTAAATCATTTATAATGCTTCTTTTTCTTCTCTTTGTATCTTATCTTCGTGTCCTTCGTGTCTTCGTGGTTCGTTAAAAATTAGTAGGTTGGGTTGACGCAAGGAAACCCAACAACAATCACAAACAGCACATAATAGTAATATATAAAAATCTGAAAAACTAAAATTAAATCATGACCACAGATGCAGAATATCAAGCAAGAATTACCAGCTATAACTGGGATGATTTAATCAGATTATGGTCAGAAATTGAATCAGGTAATACACCAAATTGGGATGCAGGTAAAGCGTTAGAATATCTCGTTTTACGAGCATTTCAAATTAACAAAGCCGAAGTAACCTGGCCTTACAGCGTGTATTTAGATGGAGAAGAAATAGAACAAATTGACGGAGTAGTTTATGCAGATGGCTTATCTTGTATAATAGAATGTAAAGACACAGCAAAACCTGTTAAAATTGAACCTATAGCCAAACTAAGAAATCAACTATTACGCAGACCAGCAGCAACTATTGGGAGTATATTTAGTCGTAGTGGATTTACAGAAGCATCGGAAACTTTAGCTGGATTTGTTGCACCTCAAACTATTCTATTGTGGGGAGGAGAAGAAATTAAATATTCTTTAGAAAATGAGTGTATACGTAGAGCATTAATCAAAAAATATCGTATTTGCGTTGAACAAGGACTAGCTAATTACAACATTAAAACTGAGGCTGTATTATGACATTAGCTTATATAGTGTTAGAAGGTAATCGAGATCAAGAAATCATACAGAAATTACTTCCTAAACATCTTTTGCAAGATGTTAAATTCGTTGTAGGAAACGGACAGTATGAAGTAAGATCATTAGCAAGTTCACTACTTGCAACCAGAAATACTCCGGTTATATTAATCCTAGATGCAGATACATATAACGAATCTCAAATATTTGAAAAAAGGGATTTAGTTAATTATTTATTACGTCGTGCTGCGGCTAAAACCCCTTTTCAAGTATCTTTAGCTATTCCCGAAATAGAAATTATATTTCTCCAAAAT
>LJOT01000647.1 GCA_001672075.1 Anabaena sp. CRKS33 | reverse complement strand
TGCTGTAAATCTGGTCCAAACTTTAAAGGATATTCCATAGCTGCTTTCATCGTCACCACAGCCACAGGATTCAAATCAGAAGCCAGCACATTTAACCCATATCTGGCAGCTTCAAAAGGGATACTGCCACCACCTGCAAAAGCATCTAAAACAGTAGGTGTGGGAGTTCCCCAAATTTGCTCACAATAATCATGCACCTTCTTAATTCGCACAGCAGTAGGAGGAGTTTTGTAGAGTTTAACCTCCTTCCCTGGTTCTAACCCCAATAAATATTCAAATTCCTCCATTGTCACATCTGCGGGTAACAAAGAAGCCAACACACTAGCGCGACTAAAGGACAATGGTTTGCGAGAATACCAACGATGTAACCCCTTAAAGGGATTTCCCCCATGTTCATAGTAAACCTGTTCGTTGAGGAGTTGGACAGGCATTCTTTCTTCTATGAATAGTTGGGGACGTTGGGGGGTTGGGTTAGACATGGGGGTGTAGATGTGTGGGTGTTAATTGATATATTGTAACGGAAGTGGGTTATTTGTCAATTGATTAACGGTAATTGTAGTGCGAGCATCTTGCTCGCTATTGAATAACATCAATTATCATCTTAATTATTTAATAGGGTAATTGTAGTGCGAGCATCTTGCTCGCTATTGTTAAATAACATCTCGCTATTGTTAAATAACATCTCGCTATTGTTAAATAACATCTCGCTATTGTTAAATAACATCAATTATCATCTCAATTATTTAATAGGGTAATTGTAGTGCGAGCATCTTGCTCGCTATTGTTAAACAACATCTCGCTATTGTTAAATAACATCTCGCTATTATTAAATAACATCAATTATCATCTCAATTATTTAATAGGGTAATTGTAGTGCGAGCATCTTGCT
>LJOT01000368.1 GCA_001672075.1 Anabaena sp. CRKS33 | reverse complement strand
GTAGACCCGGCGCGCGGTGGTGCCGACAGCACAGTCATCGCCGTGCGCCAGGGGCGGGACATCATCGACATCAAGCGGTTCAAGGGCGACGACACCATGACCGTGGTGGGGCACGTCATCACCACCATCGAGCAGTACCGGCCGGCCATGACCGTCATCGACGAGGGTGGCCTGGGCTACGGTATCCTTGACAGGCTCACCGAGCAGCGTTACAAGGTGCGCGGTGTGAACTTCGGGTGGAAGGCGCTGCGCCCCATTGCTTGGGGTAATCGGCGCTCGGAGATCTGGGGCTCGATGAAGGAGTGGCTCAAGACAGCCAGCGTTCCGCAGGACAAGCAGTTGCGCGACGACCTCGTAGGCCCGCGAGTCAAGCCTGACTCGTCGGGTAAACTGTTCCTGGAGTCGAAGAAGGAAATGAAAGCCCGAGGGCTCGCATCGCCTGACGCGGCCGACGCCATCGCGGTGACCTTCGCGTTCCCCGTCAACACCGACGCTGTCGGCTATTCGCACTCCACCACCCCGTCGCACTACGCGGTGCCGGTGGTGAACTTCTGGGGTACTCAGTAAAGGGCCTGATATGGCACGCATCTCGAACGATCAACGCATGGCCACCCTTCACCAAGAGGCCATGCGGGAGTTTGACAACATCCAGGGCGCCGTCCGTGACGAGCGCCTGCAGTGTCTGCAGGACCGGCGTTTCGCCACCATCGCGGGTGCTACCTGGGAAGGCCCGCTGGGGTCACAGTTTGAGAGCAAGCCCAAGTTCGAGGTCAACAAGATCGCGCTGGCCATCACTCGCATCATCAACGAGTACCGGAACAACCGCGTCACGGTGGACTTCATCAGCAAGGACGGCACCGACGCGACGAGTCTGGCTGAAACCTGCAACAAACTGTATCGCGCCGACGAGCAGGACAGCATGGCCGTCGAAGCCTACGACAACGCGTTCGACGAGGCGGTCACGGGTGGCATGGGTGCGTACCGACTGCGAGCCTGCTACGAAGACGAAGAGGACGACGAGAACGAGCATCAGCGCATCCGCATCGAGCCGATATACGATGCTGACAGCAGCGTGTTCTTCGACATCAACGCCAAGCGTCAGGACAAGGCCGACGCGAAGTCTTGCTACGTCCTGACCAGCATGACGCCCGATGCGTACCGCGACGAGTACGACGACGACCCTGCGACCTGGCCCAAGGACGTTGAACAGACCGGGTTCGACTGGAGCACACCCGACGTGGTTTACGTCGCGGAATACTACCGCGTTGAGCACAAGAACGAGGTGGTGCGAGTGTTCCAGGCCATTGACGGCACCGAGGAACGGTACACCGAGGCCGACTTCGAGAACGACCCCGAGTTAGAGGTCACGCTGTCAGCCATCGGCAGCGTCGAGGTGCGGCAAAAGAAGGTCAAGCGCAAGAAGATTCACAAGTACATCCTGTCCGGTGGCAAGGTGCTTGAGGACTGCGGATACATCGCCGGCAACTGCATTCCCATCGTGCCGGTATACGGTAAGCGGTGGTTCATCGACAACATCGAGCGGTGCATGGGCGTGGTGCGGTTCGCCAAAGACCCGCAGCGCCTGAAGAACATGCAGTTGTCCAAACTGGGTGAGATCAGCGCGCTGTCCAGCGTCGAGAAGCCGATTTTTGTACCCGAACAGGTGGTGAAACACTCGGTGATGTGGTCGCAAGACAACATCAAGAACTACCCGTATTTGTTGGTCGATCCCGTTACGGGGGCAGATGGTAGCCAGCAGGTGGTTGGCCCCGTTGCCTACACCAAGAGCCCGCAGATTCCCCCGGCGATGGCCGCGCTGCTGCAACTGACCGAGACCGACATTGCCGACATTCTGGGCAATCAGCAGAACGGTGACAAGATCGTCAGCAACATCAGCGGCAAGGCCGTGGAAATGGTACAGCAGCGCCTGGACATGCAGGCGTTTCTGTACATGAACAACCACAACAAGGCTGTTCAGCGCGGCGGTGAGATTTGGCTGTCGATGGCGCGTGAAATCTACGTCGAACCGAGGCGGCGCATGAAGGGGGTCGGGGTTCAGAACGAGGTCGAGTCCATTGAGATCATGCGCCCCGTGCTTGACCGTAACGGTGAAGTGGTCATGGAGAATGACCTTTCTCAAGCCAAGTTTGATGTGGTGGCTACTCTTGGCCCGTCGTCGAGCAGCCAACGCTCGGCCACCGTGCGTTCGCTGCTAGGCATGCTGCAACTGACGCAAGACCCGCAGACCCAGCAGGTGCTGCTGGCGATGGCCTTCCAGAACATGGAGGGCGAGGGCATCAGCGACGTGCGCGCCTACTTCCGCAAGCAGATGGTGCAGATGGGTGTCATGAAGCCCAACCCCGAGGAAGCCGAGCAGATGGCTGCGCAAGCTGCCCAGCAAGACCCCAACGCCGCATTCCTTGAGGCCGCAGCCGAGGAGGCGCTGGCCAAGGCGGCAAAGGCCCGGGCTGATGTGGTGGGCACCGTTGCCAACAGCGAGTTGACGCGCGCCAAGACGCTGGAGACGATCAGCAAGATCGACACCGACCAGACCCGCGTGGCGCTGGAGTTGGTGCAGTCCATCGGGCTGCCCGAGCAGGCGCCGCCACGACCAAAACTCTGAGATTCGCCGGGATTACCCGGCACCGGCAACCACGCAGCCGCCAATGCGTGAGATGAGGAAGAGCATGGGAATCAAGATCGAAGTCACGCAACCTGACGGCACCACCGAGGTCCACGATGGCAACGACGACCAGGACGCGCCCGATACCGGCGCAGATGAGCCGGCAGAGGAGCATCAGGCCGACGCAGACCCCGCGCCTGATGCCGAGGCCGCACCGAACGAGGAGCCAGACCCGGCGACCGCCGACGAGGTGACGGTCAGCATCGGAGACGAGGCGCCGCCGCCCGACGAGACTGAGCGAGCGCCCGAGTGGGTGCGAGATCTGCGCAGGCAGCATCGGGAACTGCAGAAGAAGGTGCGCGAGTACGAGGCCCGAGAGCAGCAGGCGGCACCTGCCGGCCCGAAGCAGGTCGGCCCAAAGCCGAGGCTTGAAGACCACGACTACGACACGGACAAGTACGAGGCGGCGCTGGACGCATGGCACCGCACCAAGGTCGAGGCCGAAAAAGCAGCATCTGAGGCACAGGCCCGTGCAGACGCCGAAGCCCGCGCCTGGCAGGCGAAGCTGGACAGCTACGACAAGGCTAAGGCCGAGTTGAAGGTGCGCGACTATGACGACGCCGAGTTCACCGTTCAGCAGGCC
>LJOT01000646.1 GCA_001672075.1 Anabaena sp. CRKS33 | reverse complement strand
AAAAAGACAGAGTAGGGGCTGTACAAATACGTAAAGCGATCGCTAATGCTCCAGAAAATTTCTGGACTAAGGGACAAATGGCGGAAATGTTGTTGGATATCTGGTTTCAAGAACAGCGGACTGCTATTGGTGGTATTGGTGAACTCCGAGGTAATGGTCAATTTGTCCGTCGTCAAGCCTTAGCAAGTTGCGGTGGTTGGAATGAGGAAACTATCACCGATGATCTGGATTTAACTATCCGCTTACATTTAGATAAGTGGGATATTGAATGTGTTTTTCATCCCCCAGTGGAAGAAGAAGGTGTTACCAATGCTACAGCCCTTTGGCATCAACGTAACCGCTGGGCGGAAGGTGGTTATCAACGTTATTTAGACTACTGGGATCTGATCCTCAAAAACCGCATGGGGACAAAGAAAACCTGGGATTTGTTGATCTTTATGGTGACAATGTATATCTTGCCAACGGCGGCAATACCAGATATATTAATGGCGATCGCTCGTCATCGTCCACCTATGTTAAGTTCTGTAACTGGGTTATCTCTAGGGATGTCAGTTATAGGTATGTTTGCGGGTTTAAAGCACGTCCATAAGGCTACTCCAAGGCTATCGGAACAGCTTAAACCATCTACCTATTTAGTGTTACTTTTACAAACCCTTCGCGGCAGTTTATATATGTTGCATTGGTTAGTAGTTATGAGTAGCACCACAGCGCGAATGTCTTTCCGACCAAAACGTTTAAAATGGGTAAAAACTGTCCATAAAGGTGTGGAAAAATCAATTTTGTAATTAGGTAATATAGCAATTCCCATTCAAGTTAGGTACAATAATTCAGAATTAAACGCAGATAAACGCGGATAAACGCAGATGATTTTGTACTTGATTAGACTAGGATTCG
>LJOT01000087.1 GCA_001672075.1 Anabaena sp. CRKS33 | reverse complement strand
AATAATTTAGGGATAGCATGGGGACTTCATGCTGGTTGGGTATGGGCTATTGCTACAATAGATACATTGGGATTAATTACCTACACAGATAAAATTTCTGCATGGGTGACAGGTAAAAATAAAAAACCCTTAGCGGGATTAACAGGAATTATTTCCATTTTGGCAACAGGGGTAGCGCTTTTATTTATATCTGCAACTAACTAACAATCTCTTTGGTGCTTTTACCTGCCAAGCCAGTAAAATTCTCATGTTTTAGTCACAAATTAGGTTATGTTGTGTGGTAAATTAGTAAAATGATCCGGTTAATTTATTTAATATAGTTCCCTTTTGCGGTCAAAGCAAGTTATATTGCCTAAAATCGCATTTCACATTTGAATCAAAATGTAAATCAACAGTTATGATGACAGTTCTCATTGTTGAAGACAGTAAATCCCAAAGAATGATAATCACAAAGCTCCTGAAAGCTAGTGGTTTAGAAGTCACCCAAGCGGTAGACGGATTAGAAGCCCTAGAGGTGATTCAAAATACACCTCCTGATTTAGTCGTTTTGGATGTCTTTATGCCCCGCATGAATGGCTATGAACTATGCCGATACTTAAAATCCGATCCTAAAACCAAAAATATTCCTGTGCTGATGTGTTCTTCTAAAAGCACAGAATTTGACCGCTATTGGGGGATGAAGCAAGGGGCAGATGCCTACATAGGTAAACCCTTTAAAGAAGGTGAATTGCTGGGAACAGTCAAACAACTCTTGCGAGGATAAGGATGAAAGCAATATATGGTTAGCAACTCGGAGTTTTTAACTGACCCAGGGCAATATCAATTCCCTCCCCAGTTACAACCAGAATATTCTCCAGGACAGGGTCATCAGATAGGATTATCGTCTGAGCTACATTTGCGGTTTTATCTACCATCAGGTCAAGAGTTTGCATTTCTGGCTACAGGAATCCGGGAAGTAATTGAACTTAGTCCTGGTCGAATTACACAAATCCCTAATACATCTCCCTTACTTTTAGGTACGATCAATTTACGGGGGCGCTTGATTTGGGTCGCTGATTTAGGACAATTTCTGGGTGAAACAACCTCATTAAACACGGATTGCCCGGAAATTTCCATAATTGTTATTGAAGACCAAGACACGATACTAGGCTTAGGAGTTGCAGAAATTTCTGGAATAGACTGGTTGGATATAGGCCATCTCGTGCCACTCAATCATGTACCAGATGATCAGACTGAGTTTTTGCGCGGTGCTTATATATTTGATACAGAAACAGAAAGGAAGTATTTGCAACTATTAGATCAAGTAGCAATTTTACGAAGTACGCGGTGGTAATAATCAACTTGGGAGAGAGGCAATGGCAAAACCTACAGATGATCAAGATTCAACTTTTAATCAGGATAAAATAGCATATCAACAACAGGTTTTTGAAGATGATGCTACAGAGGCTTTCCCTTATGAACCGTTGATAAGTGAAGAGGAATCCAGCGATAGTTCTCAACTTAATTCTTTTGCAGAATATGAACTAACCCTAGATGCTCTGGAAAATCCGTTTCTTGCTTATAGTGAAATAATTGATACAACCAGTAGCGAATTAGACAGCAATTCTCTGGAGCAACTGAGAGATAGAAGTGATGATCCCTTTGCCTTAATTCCAGAAGACCTCACAAGTAATCCGATATCATATCGGAGTAGTTCAGCTAATGAAAGTTCAATAATCAGTGATGATGATGACAGCTATTCACCTTTTGCAGAACCTAAATTCTCAGCTACAGATCAAATATTCACCAGTGATGATTTGGAAGACTTTCACTCCAACCCAGAAGATAACTCCAAAAGAGTTTTATTTACCGACAATGATAGTGATATAGTACCAAAACAGGAGTTTAATCTTAACTACATGACTACACCACCCAGGTTATCATTAGGAAAAAATCACGATAATCAATTCGATTTAGAAGCATTTATAGCTGCCTTTGATGATGAAAATGAAGCAAATATGACTGATAAAACATTGATTTGGGGACGAGAAATTCATAATGATAGAGAGGTTTTAAATGACCTTGATGAATTTGACAATCTCAGTGATATATCAGTATTTGAATTTATTGAAGATAGTAGTGATGAATTCATGGGAATGCCGTCAGAATCCCTAGATAGTTCTGAAAATGTTTTAAATATTGATGAGTCATTAGCTGATGAAAGAATCTATAATGATCAAGAATTATTAACAATTAGTGCGGCTCAAGAAGTGATTCCTGTTGACATCACCTCGCCAGAAGTTACCAACAAAGAAGCCAATATAGGTCCTGAAAAAAAATTATTTGCATCCTTTGAAAACGCTTCTTTAAATAATAAACAATTGTGGATAGCTGGAACTGTAGGCGTTGTATCAGTTATTGCTGTAATGATTGTTACTGCACTAGGTTCCTTGACAACACCTGTAAAACAAAAGGAATCAATGAGCAATACAAATTGGTTTATGCCTTTATTAATTCCTCTAACCGCAGGAGCTACGGGTGCTGCTACCTCCTGGTTTATGACTAATTTTATGGTCAAAAAAATTAGCCGTAGCACCCAGGATTTACAAAGTCAGTTTCATGCTATGGGTCAAGGTAATCTAAATGTAGCCGCCAAAGTCTATTCAAAAGATGAATTAGGGCAGTTAGCCACGGATTTTAATAAAATGGTGCGGTCTATGGTTGCTAAAACCGAGAGAGATACCCGTCTGACTATTGCACAAAAAGAAACTAAAGACAACCTGCAAACTCAGGTAATTCGCCTTCTAGACGAGGTAGAAGGAGCAGCCAAAGGAGATTTAACAGTGCGAGCCGAAGTCACAGACGAAGGACTAGGACCAGTAGCTGATGCCTTTAATCTGATTATTCAAAATCTTAGGGATATTGTGCAACAGGTAAAAGTGTCAGCACATGAGGTCACAAAAGCTGCCAGCACATCAGAAACCTTTGCGAGCAACTTATCAATGGAGGCTCTAGGACAAGCAAAAGAATTAGCTCTGGCTTTAAATTCCGTACAAATAATGAACAATTCGATCCAACGGGTAGCAGAAGCGGCAAAAGAAGCTGAAATTGTAGCCTGTGAAGCGAGTAAAATCGCCCAAAAAGGCGGAGAAGTAGTAGAAAATACTGTGTTCGGGATTTTGGAACTGCGGGAAACAGTGGCAGAAACTAGCCGAAAAGTGAAAAGACTGGGAGAATCATCCCAAGAGATTAACTCTATTGTTGCCCTAGTTAGTCAAATCGCTTCACGCACCAACTTACTGGCGCTCAATGCCAGTATTGAAGCAGCAAGAGCAGGAGAAGCAGGGCGAGGGTTTGCAATTGTCGCTGATGAAGTTCGTCAGTTAGCAGATAAATCAGCTAAGTCTTTGCAGGAAATTGAACAAATTGTCATGCAAATTCAAAGCGAAACTAGCTCGGTGATGATGGCTATGGAAGAAGGAACACAACAGGTAATTAATCAAACTAAATTAGCACAAGAGTCTAAGCAATCCCTAGATAATATCATTGAAGTGGCAAATCACATTGATATGTTAGTACGCTCAATTACTAATGATACTGGAGAACAAAGGGAAACTTCCCGGGATGTAGCACAAGTAATGCAATCTGTAGAGCGAACAGCACAGAAAACCTCTCAAGAAGCACAGCGGGCTGCTGTAGCTTTGCAATATTTAGTGGGAGTATCCCGCAACTTGATTATCTCTGTGGAACGCTTCCGAGTGGAATCTAGCCCAGAATCGGAAAGACTTGATGGTGGTATTTAGTTTAAATAAGAAAAATATAGTCGGATGTAGTCAAAGATAATCATCTATGTTATGGGTGAGGAATGAAACTATTAATACCATAAGTGAAAGCGAATGATTTGTTTTTTGTTTATTAATTTAAGGCAATGACTATGCAGCCAGAAGAACAGATTTTAGGTTACTTTATCGAAGAGGCTAAAGAACAGCTAAATACCATCGAACACGGATTGCTGAATCTGGAAATTACCCTAAAAAATGCGGAAATGATGAATGAAATCTTCCGTGCAGCCCATTCCATTAAAGGTAGTGCATCCATGTTGGGTCTAAGCAGTATTCAGCACACATCCCACTGTTTGGAGGATTGGTTTAAGATTCTTCAAGAACACCCTGTGAGAGTAGACCTAAATTTAGAGTCTTTACTACTGGATATCTGTGATAAATTAAAAATTCTCATAGATAATCTTAGTTTTCCAACTGATTTATCAGAACAAGAATCGGAAGTTGTCATATCGAAATGGCTGGATGAACATAGGAAAAAATTGCAATCATTAATTCCAATTTATGATCATGAGCATCTCGATGTAGAAAGTTCTGATTTAAATAGCTGGGCTGATTTATTTGCAACTGATATATCCACTCTGGATGATAATTGGCAAGTAAAAGAAATATTAGAAGGTATCACTAATTATCAACTACTAATTACGGACAATGAAATTGATGATAATGATCAGGATTTAAGTGATTTACTCTTATGGGAAGATGAAAAAACAAGTTCCAAGGATGTAGAATTTTTTGATCTAATGGGGTCACAAAAGATAGAGCATTTATTTAATGATGTTGTCGAAACCAATAGGGATAATAACTTTAACTTGTCTTTGTGGGAAGAGGAAAATGAATTAGCAACATCTCCTTATTTAGAAATAACATCGTCTACATCAGAAACAGATTCAGCAATTACTAGTTCTCTAACAGAAGCATCTTTATTAAATGAGCTTGCACAAATAGAAGGAATTTTAGCTGCAACACCAAGAGAAATTGTCAATCAGGTGGTGATTGAGAACGAAGAACTTATGGACTTAGAGGCATTACTTGATGAAAATGAAGATGATGCACCACAGATTAGCTCACAGCCACTAGTGATTGGTGAATCTGCTGTAGTCGAGTCTGAAAATCCTTTTTCTGTCTGGAAACCAGAAGATGATTTTAGTCAATGGGAGGACTTGTTAACACAGTCCGATTTATCCTTAAGCAGTAAGGATCAAATATTATCGAATACAACTCCAACATCACGAAAAACTTCTACCAGCAAAATCCCAGGTGATAAAATTCGTGGAACAATAGGAGAATTGGAAACCATAAAAGTTCCAGTTAAACAACTCAATGATATCAGCAACGTGGTCGGGGAGTTGGTGGTAAATCGCAATACCCTAGAGCAAGATCGTGAACGTCTAAAACAGTACGTGGATACCCTGCTGGCTCAAGTACAGCATCTCTCAGCGGCGGGAATAAAAATGCAGGAGTACTACGAAGGATCACTTCTGAGAGCATCTCTCCTATCAAGTCGTCGTCTGAGAGAATATAAGATGAATCCTAATGCTAGTTATCGCTTTGGTGAAAATGTTGATTCCCAAACAACGCCTCCCTATCACGGCTTTAGCGAAATCGAAATGGACCAGTTTACGCCCTTCCATGTTCTAGCCCAAGAAATGATTGAGTTTATTGTCCGAGTTCGAGAGTCAGCTAGTGATATTGAATTTGTTGGCGAAAAAATAGAACTGGTAACCCGACAGTTGGGACAAGCAACCAGTAAACTACAGGAAAAATTAACGAAATCACGCATGGTTCCATTTAGCCAAGTGATTGATCGCTTAAGAAGAGGAGTACGGGATAATGCTATTAAGTATGGTAAACAAGTGGAGTTGGTGACGGAAGGAGTCCATACTTTGATTGATAAGATGATTTTAGATCATCTGACATATCCTTTGACTCATATTCTCAATAATGCGATCGCCCATGGTATTGAAACCCCTCAAGTGCGCCAGTCCGCTGGTAAATCAGCTACGGGGATTATTAGCATTCGCGCCCTACAACAGGTCAACCAAACGATTATTTCTGTGAGTGATGATGGTGTTGGTATTGATCATCAAGAAGTTAAAAACAAAGCCATTAAAAAAGGTATCATTACCTTCAAACAGGCACAATCCATGTCTCGTTTTGACATATATAAGCTTTTATTTCTCCCCTGCTTTAGCACCGCTGATGAAGTAAATGATATCAAAGGGAGAGGTGTGGGTCTGAATGTTGTTGAAAATGATATTAACCACATTCGTGGTCGAGTTACTACTGACTCGACACCAGGTATAGGAACTACCTTTACCATTTTTCTCCCACAGACTCTGAGTATTTGTAGAGCAGTATTATGCGCTTGTGATCAATTCAAAATTGCTTTCCCAACGGATGGTGTAGAGGATACTCTAAATATCTCCGTTAATTCCCAAACAATTCAACAAGATCTGCATAAAGAATCATTTATGATCTGGCGAGGATTCAAACTTCCTATCAAACCTCTCAAAGATATCTTAGTTTTTAATCGTCAGTTGACTTCTGGTAAGGCATTAGTCACGAAAAAAAATAATGATATGATTTCCGTACTCGTTGTCCGTTCAGGTAATACGATGCTTGGTTTACAGATTGACCAAGTTTTAGGTGAACAGGAAATTGTCATTAAGCAACTTGAAGGACCAGTATCTAAACCTATTGGTATAGCAGGTGCTACAGTCCTTGGTGATGGGATGATTATGCCCATTGCTGATGTCGGAGAAATTATTGATATCTCTGATGGTAAGATGTCTAAATTCTGGCAAAATCCAGCTTTTTCTCCTGTTGACATTTCTAACTCTGATCAAAATGAAACAACTGTCTTAATTGTTGATGACTCGATTACCGTTCGAGAACTCTTATCCCTAACTTTTCATAAAGCTGGTTATCGTGTAGAACAAGCCCGTGATGGCCAAGAAGCTTGGGATAAACTGCGTTCTGGTTTACTTTGTCATCTCGTTTTATGTGACATTGAAATGCCACGTTGCGATGGACTGGAATTATTGTCACGGATTCACCAGGATGATACTCTTAATCACTTACCCGTTGCCATGCTCACCTCTCGTGGTGCTGATAAACATAGAAAAATGGCCGTAGAACTCGGTGCTAGTGGCTACTTTACTAAACCATATTTGGAAGAGGCTCTTTTAGAAGCAGCTTCTCGGATGCTGAAAGGAGAGAAACTTGTGACTGCTTAATTTATTTGGATGTTTGATCAAGGAAACAGGGAACAGGGAACTCTTAACTGGGAACAGGCAAGAATGACAACGGACAACGGACAACGGACAACATGACTAATGATGATACTTCAATTATCAACTAACTGGTAAGACCCTATAGCTGCCAAAAATTTTCAAGATTTCTGTACAATTTTGTAATTCTCCCAAAGCAGATTTCATAATCACTGCATTTACATCTGCTTCTATGTCTAAATAAAATAAATATTCCCCTAAAGAACGTTTTGTAGGACGCGATTCAATGCGACTCAGATTAATACCTAAATGGGCAAATACTTCTAGTGCTTTCACTAATGCACCTGGTACATTAGCTGGGACACTAAAGGCTAAAGATGTATGTGTACAATCAATAGTATTATTTTCCTCTGTGCTAACTACCCAAAACCGAGTGCAATTTTCTGGATAATCATTAATCCCCTCAGCAAGAATGGGTAGATTATACAGTTGTGCCGCACGACTAGAGGAAATTGCTGCTGTTGTTAGTTCTGCTTCTAATCTCTGTAGTGCCTCCGTGGTCGAATTACTCGCAATCAAGTTGACATTTGGTAAAAACTGTGCTAACCACCCTTGGCATTGAGCTAAAGCTTGAGGATGAGAATAAACAGTTTTAATATTATCTAAACTAGAGCATCTGGAAACTAAAGAATGTTGAATCGGTAAAACCAAAGCTAATTGAATTTTTAAATTATCTAATTGCCATAAGCTATCTAGAGTCATATTAACACTTCCCTCAATAGAGTTTTCTACCGGGACAACAGCTATATTTGCCTTAGCGGTGATTATCGCTTGCAATGATTGAGCAATGGTAGTGTAGGGACATAGTTCAAAACTTTTTTCAGGGGTGATATCCTCATTATTTTGCAACCAATTGACATAGAAAAAAGCAGCTTGTTCAGCATAAGTTCCTGGTGGACCTAAATGTGCAATTTTCAGATTCATACTTTTAAATTCGACGATTTTGATTGATAATGAAAAAAAAACAGATAGTTGAATTTACTTATGGTTACTAAGTTTACTGCCTTTGAATCCGTGGAAATTTCTGTCCCCAAGTATTCTATTCCTATTCAGCACTATCTTCGTCAACCTCAACGGTTGGTGAATACCCTGGCTGATCATACCAGAATTGAGCAGTTGTCCGAAGAAGTGTTTCGGCTGAAAATGCGTCCTCTGTCTTTTATGTCACTGAGTATTCAGCCAACAGTAGATATGAGAGTTTGGGCGGATACAAGCGGAACGATTTATTTGCGATCGCTCCGTTGTGAGATTCTGGGTTTCGAGTATATTAACCAACGGTTTGATCTGAATTTAAAAGGCTATTTATCACCAATTCAACTCAGTAATGGTACATACCTACAAGGAAAAGCAGAATTAGAAGTCTTAGTAGACATACCCCAGCCATTTTCCCTGACACCCAAATCAATATTAGAAGCTACAGGTAATGGATTGCTCAAAAGTGTATTATTAACAATCAAACAAAGATTATTACATCATCTTCTTACAGATTATCACCATTGGTGCAACCAAGCCACAAAAGACATAGAAACAGAACATCACAACACAGATAGCAGTAGCGTAGCACAAACCTTATAAACAACCTTCACAAATCAAAGCAACTAGACAACATTAATTGAATTAAAGCAGAACACCGTCTAAAAACCCTTCAGAGAAAAGACCTCAGACCTAGCTAAAACCTTATGTATCTATAGCCGAAGAACGACGACGACGACGACGATTAGGAACAGAACTCGAAGAGCCAGAAGAATCAGCTTCAGCATCAGATACTGCCGGAACTATCGTTAATTCTGAGACAATTGTTAATGAAGACTCAATTTCCGGCTCAAGGGATTGTTGAGTGGCCACATTCTTAGGTGCAGGAATCACAGAATGCCCGAAGCCATCAGCAATTTCCGCTTCACCTATAATTGTTTCAGAGACTTGAGGTGGTTCATTTAGTTCATTTAGTTCCGTACATTGAGATGGTAAATCTCCCGATTCAACAACATTAATAATCACCGATCTAGAACTTTTCCCCTCACGATCTAACTTGAGTAAAGGAGAAATTCCCATTTCAGCATAAGTATCTTGTTCCTTAGCTGACATTTCCACAGTGATAATCTCTGGAGGTTCAACCTTAATCGCTTCTAGCTTCACCTTTACCCGTTCTGGCTTTTCCGTCCAACCTGATTTATTAATAGTAGGTGGAGAGACCTCTGGTATTGGTAGTTCAACCTCCTCCAAATCCAAATCCGAATCATTAACAAAAGCCAAAGGGTTTAACCCAGAGCGAAGTTCATCTTTACCATTAGGTGCATTGACACCCGTTCTAGGACGACGGGTACGGGTACGGCGCTTACCATCATTTAATTCCTGGTAACTAGGATGATTAATCAGATGCAGCGGACTAAAATCTGGTTCACCCTCAAAACCCTCCCCAAAACCGTCGTAAGTATCTCGTGGTATAGGGGCCGCCACGCTACCGATATCAGGTATGCGGGTAACTAAACGTGGTTCTTTTGGTGGTACACCTCCAAATCGTTCCGGTATGTCCGCAGCCGGAATAGGAAGACGGTTTTCCATTTCCCCCGGTAATCTCACGGTATGCCCTAAACCGCCGCAGGCGGGACAAGGTTCGCCAAATAACTCATAAATATTTTGTCCTTGACGCTTACGAGTCAATTCAACCAAACCCAGTTCAGTCAATTGGGCAATTTGGGGACGGGCTTTATCAGCCTTGAGAGCCTTGTTAAAGTGTTCCAACACCTGCATTTGATCCCGTCGGGATTCCATATCAATGAAATCGACCACAATCACACCCGCAATATTCCGCAAGCGTAACTGACGCGCAATTTCCGCAGCAGCCTCACAATTTGTCCATAAAACTGTTTCTCTAGCGGTTGCAGAACGGGTAAAAGAACCAGAGTTAACATCTACTACGGTTAAAGCTTCCGTAGGTTGGATGATAATATAACCACCTGAGGGCAAATCTACCCTTGGCCTGAGAGCTTCACGGATAGCCGCATTAATACGGAAATATTCTAAAATTGGAGAGCGATCGCGGTGATGATCAATCAGCAACCCCTGGGGCGTTTGTCCACCACTCCAGACTTGTAAATATTGCTTTACCCGTTTTAAGCCAGTGCTGGAATCAACAACAATACGATTCACATCAGCACCATACATATCCCTGAGAACCCGCTGAATAAAATCATCATCACGATTCAGTAGAGCCGGCGCACGGGAAGTAACAGCTTCTTGCTGAACAATTTCCCACTGCTTTTGCAGCACCTCTAGATCCTCAATAATTGCCTCTTCTGGCTTCCCTTCAGCTTCCGTGCGTACCAGCAAACCCATCCCCGCCGGTTTCACCAAAATCGCTAAAGCTCTGAGACGGTTACGCTCACTTTCACTCTTAATCCGTCTCGATAAATTTACACCCCGTCCATAGGGCATTAGCACCACATAACGGCCGGGTAAAGTAATGTTTCCCGTCAACCTCGGACCCTTTGAGCCAGTTGGCTCTTTCATCACTTGTACTAAAGTTTTTTGCTGTGGAGTCAACAGTTCCGTAATCGCTGCTGCACTTCGTTTCAGCCTCAACGGACCTAAATCAGTGACATGAATAAAACCGTTGCGCTCCGGGTCGCCGATATTAACAAAAGCCGCATCTATCCCAGGTAATACGTTTTCTACTACACCTAAATAGATATCACCAATTTGGTGATGACCAGTAGCTACAACGAGTTCCTGTATTTGATCTTCCGAAAATACAGCAGCGATTTGATGCTGCTCCGCGATGATAATTTGTTTTGGCATTCAATTTCCTCAAAAACTGGTAGTGCTGGTAGGAATCACAGGAAAGTTCTCTGTTATCCCGCTGCTATAGTCACTACTACAAGGTGCTACTAGTAATAAAAATTTCCAATTTGTAGCTCTGCTTTTGGAGAGCTAATCATACTGTGATGGTATTTACACACCATATTACTCTTCAACAGCATATAGTTTAAGAACTTTAATCAACCTTCCTTGGCCGATTTACCATACTATACGCTGCTATCTCCAATTTTGATATCCGTAGATATCAGTCCGAAAGTTAACGTTTTATCAGCTAAAGTTGACTGTACTTAAATAGCAAGCGCTTGATCACTTTCTAGAAACTTCCGTTAGATACGGTGCATTACACATTGATTTGACCGTCTGCGGAGGAAGACAAACTTGTCTTTAGCAATGGATTTGCTATCCGTGTTGACACCAGAAAATCTAGCTAAGTGCAGACAACCCATTGGGTAATCTTGACAAGAATTTTAATTTTGGCAGCTTTGTAATCTCTGTCAATGCTTACGTAGTTTTTTTTCAACTAACCACTCCTGCCTCTGTAGCAATTGTCTAAAAGCTCGCAATAACAGCAAGTCTCGTTTAATGGATAGAATCTATCAATGAATCGAGAAACTAACAAAAGCTATTATTAGTCATCAATTCACAAGGTAGCTAAACAGAGAGTGGTTTGTAATCAGTAGCAGAGTTTGTCTGGGACACAATCTTAGAAGTTGCACTCTTATATCTTTGCCTTCGCGCCCGTGAGTATCACAGGTACTGAATCAAGTCACTCAATGCAGCACCGGAAAATTTCTCTTAATCGCCATTCTAACGCAACTTTGCTAAAAATCAATTACCAAAATAGATATTTGGTGAAAATTAAACCCATTTAATTCTAAACTGTTAATTAACTTTTGTGGAAACCTTCTCCATAGGTGTGATTCTCGGATATACAATCTTTACCCCATTTCTACTGGTAAATCCTAATTTTCCCTTTACCTATACCTAATGTTATGATTGTTACATTAATAGTAGCTTGGATAGTTTTTATTATTTTGTGGAAATTAATCAAAACTACCATTAAAACCGCCCTGATCTGTGCCGCTATTGTCATGTTACTATATTTTGGCTTCCATATTACTCCCCAAGACATTTGGCATCAAATCAGTCAGTTTATTCAAACCTCTTCCCCAACACCAGCAAAGAAGTGAAATTACCAATTAAATTACCTTAAATTACCCAATTTTCCGAGAGCCTGATATCTTTGCTAAAGCATCTTGAAATGCAGGTGGTAACTGACGCATAATTTTACCCTTTTCCCGATCTAAAGCCACTAACGTCACCTGAGCGGTAATATATAAATCCTGGTTATCGGCAGAAACAATAGTATAATCCCAGTTCATACGCACTCCTGTCACCTCGTTCATGCGTGTTTTTACTATGACTGGCATCCCTAATTGCACGGAACGATGATAACGAATTGACAACTCCACTACGGGTAAATCACAACCTAAAGCTACTAAATCAACAAATTCAATGCCGATAGAACGTAAACATTCTACCCGCGCTTCTTCCATCCAAGTTAAATAAGTACCGTGCCAAACGATACCAGCATAGTCTGTGTGATGAGGTTGAGCCCTGACGGGATATTCAAACCAATTTTCAAATGTGACATTGGTAATATTCTCAATGGCACTTGTTGGTGGTAATTGGGGTGGGGTTGTTTCTTGAGACATTTTAATAATTTTTTGATCCTTTTTTGAGCAACAGACTACCAAAAATTGATAAAATTTTGTAAATTGGGAATTTTTCAACTCTATTCCAATTTTACCAGATTGTGAAAACGTTGCATGAAACCTCCATATTTCAGAAAATTTGAGCAATACTGGTACAAGAAGGAAGATAAGCAGAACTTACAAAAATGACGATTCAACCTACTGATAAGACTTTACTGGACTGGACGGGCGATACTTTAGCAATTGGCTTATTTGAAGATGCAGTACAATTAACGGGTGATTTAGCAACTTTAGACCAGAAATTGGCTGGAATCTTCACAGAACTAATTGCTGAAGAAGAATTTACTGGTAAAGTCTATAGTACCATCTTTACGAGGGTAGGCGCAGGTAATTTGGTGCGAAAGGTGATTTTAGTTGGCTTAGGTAAACCAGAGGCACTACAATTAGAAACTCTGCGACGAGTTGCGGCCACAGTTGCACGCACCGCTAAAAAGCAGAAAACTAAAACCCTGGGAGTTAGTTTACCACTATGGAACAATGATCCAGCCGCTACAGCCCAAGCTATTACTGAAGGCATAGAATTAGCACTTTACCAAGATATTCGCTTTAAGTCTGAACCAGAAGATAAAAGCCCCAATATTGAAACTATTGATTTACTGGGTTTAGCAGAACAACAAGCAGCTATTACCCGCGCTGATCAAATTGTTTCTGGAGTCATTTTAGCACGGCAGTTAGTAGCAGCCCCAGCTAATGCAGTGACACCGATAACTATGGCCGAAACTGCTGGGGCGATCGCTCACGAATATGGGTTACAATTAAAAATCCTAGAACAGGCAGAATGTCAAAAATTAGGTATGGGGGCATTTTTAGGAGTGGCCCAGGCTTCCGAATTACCACCTAAATTCATTCACCTAATTTATAAACCAGCTACCACACCTAGACGCAAGTTGGCTATTATTGGTAAGGGTTTAACTTTCGATTCTGGTGGTTTAAATATTAAGGGTGCTGGTAGCGGTATTGAAACCATGAAAATTGACATGGGTGGCGCTGCGGCTACCCTGGGCGCTGCTAAAGTCATTGGACAATTAAAGCCAGATGTGGAAGTTCACTTTATATCAGCCGTCACCGAAAACATGATTAGCGGTAAGGCTATGCACCCTGGAGACATCTTAACCGCTTCAAATGGCAAAACCATCGAAGTGAATAACACCGATGCTGAAGGGCGTTTAACCTTGGCTGATGCCTTGGTATATGCTGATAAATTGGGTGTGGATGCGATCGTTGATCTAGCTACCCTTACAGGTGCTTGTGTGGTGGCCTTAGGTGAAGATATTGCTGGTTTATTTACACCGGACGACGCTATGGCTTCCCAACTCCAAACAGCCGCAGAAACAGCCGGTGAGAAAATTTGGCGTTTACCAATGGAAAATAAATATTTTGATGGGCTGAAATCTGGTATTGCCGATATGAAAAATACCGGACCTCGTTATGGCGGTTCTATTACTGCTGCTTTGTTTCTCAAACAATTTGTTAAGGATACTCCCTGGGCGCATTTAGACATTGCCGGTCCTGTGTGGGCTGATAAAGAAAATGGCTATAACGGTTCTGGGGCGACCGGTTTCGGTGTGAGAACACTGGTTAGCTGGGTTTTGAGTTAGTTTACAGCAAGTTTAGCTTGAGTGAGGTACACCTGATGCGGGCAAGATGCCCGCATCACAAGAGTTTTATAGCTACAGCCATCAAGATTAGGACATAAACTATAAGAGTTCCCATGGTACTTACCCAATATAAATGACTTAACCTTCTTGATTCTGCTGTACAATTAGTCATGAGAAACATTAAGAATAACAGGTAAAAATCAATGGGACTGTTTGATCAAATTCTGGGCGCTGTTAATAGTTCCACTCAAATCGGTGGAGTGAATGACTTAATAAATGTTGTTAGTAATTCCACTCAAGGTGGTGGTTTGGATGACTTGCTAAATATTGCCAATACAGTTAAACAATTAAGTAATAACGTTGGTGCTGACTCCTCCACAATCCAATCAATTTTATCAGTTGTTGGAAAACAAGTACAATCATCTTTACAAGTAAAGCAAGCTACCGACGGAACTGAATCCGTACAGGATTTTGTCAATCAATTTGCAGGAACTTCACCTAATTCTGAAGCGGTAAATACCCTATTTTCTCCAGATATTCAAGCAAAAGTCACTGAAAACGCTGCCCAGGTCGCCGGCTTAGATGTTGAGAAAATTCAAGAATTATTACCTAGTTTAGTGCCTTTAATCTTGAGTTTCTTGCAATCTAGTGGTAATCCGTTCTTAAATAAATTTCTAGATATTGATGGTGATGGTGATGTTGATATTGCTGATTTACTTAAATTAGCTAGTCGCTTTTTAAGAATTTAATCCCGACTGCAAACATTCTAGCAGGAAATTCACTGACAAATGATAGTTTTAAGAATTGTGAACCGTTAACAATTGAGTTTATGAACGCAGCCCAGGATAAAACAATAGTCCGCGAATATTTCAACTCTACAGGCTTTGACAGGTGGCGACGCATCTATGGTGATGGTGAAGTCAACAAAGTCCAGCTAGACATACGCACTGGACATCAGCAAACTGTAGATAATGTCATGGGCTGGTTAAAAGCTGACAACAATTTACCAGAATTATCAATTTGTGATGCCGGCTGTGGTGTGGGTAGTTTAAGTATTCCCTTGGCTATGGAAGGTGCTAAAGTCTATGCCAGTGATATTTCTGCTAAAATGGTATCAGAAGCCCAGGACAGGGCTGTAAAGGCTTTTTCCAATACCATAAATCCCTCCTTTGCGGTACAGGATTTAGAATCTTTGAGTGGTAATTATCACACGATCATCTGTTTAGACGTTCTGATTCATTACCCCCAAGACAAAGCCGATGAAATGATTTCTCACCTGTGTTCTTTAGCACAATCCAGAATTATTCTCAGTTTCGCGCCCAAAACCTGCTTTCTGACTATCCTCAAAAAAATCGGTAGTTTCTTTCCCGGACCGAGTAAAGCCACTCGTGCCTATTTACACCGTGAAGCTGATGTGATCAAAATCCTCCAAAAAAATGGCTTTTCAGTGCAAAGACAGGCTATGACTCGCACACGCTTCTACTTTTCTCGCTTACTAGAAGCAACTCGTATACCTGCTAAGTAACCAAAAGTATTATGTTCAACATAAAAACTCTAAAAACCTAACCCCTAACTCCTTCCCTACGGGGAAGGTC
>LJOT01000645.1 GCA_001672075.1 Anabaena sp. CRKS33 | reverse complement strand
TAAACTCCTCTACTTTTTCTTAATGAAGATTCATAAGCAGCTAAAAATGTTTCATAAAAGTGCAAAACTGGGTCTTCTGTGCGGGTTTCTCTCCCAAAGTTTTCTAAAATATTCGTCATATCAACTGTATTTAATAATTCTACTAAATTTTCAATTGATTGATGAATATTACTGACATTATCGCTGTTAATAACTATGTCAAAAAAACCTTTTAAAAAAGGAATTCTATCACTAATATAAATACCGGCTGTTGTCCGATTAAATGCAAATTGTCCAGGGTTTTGTACATGACCAATTTTTGCAGTAAATAACCCATAAGCGATAGTTTGAGCGTACATATCTGCAAATTTATCATTATCTATATCTAAAAGTAGTAGTTTTTTAAATGTCTCTTTTAGACGATTTAATTCTTCTGTGGTTGTTTCTATTTCTAAAGATGATTGAATTGCATTTATAATGGTTTTAGTATAAGCTGCCATTTCTTTAGCCAAATCATAATAATTATTAATATCTTTGGCTGTTTGATTTAGGAATAATTGCAGTATTTCTCTAATAGGTTGTAAATCATTAACCAGAATAATTTTACCTGATTTTAAATCAGCTATTTTAGCAGTTTTTTCACATTCTCCGTTTACATACCAATGAAATTCTAGATAATTAGTTAAAATCAAATTATCACCAATATTTGATTCTAAATAACGTTTTAGTTGTGGTGTTTTTGAGATTTTAGTTAAATCAATATTAATATCTTTAGCTTCTATATATCCTAAAATTCGGTCATTTTTTCTGATAGTTAAATCGGGTATTCCTGCTTGATTACCTTTTTCTTCAATTCTAGCATTAATCCCCATCATTAAACCCTCAATTAGTCGTTTTAAACTGGGGTAATGACTGC
>LJOT01000644.1 GCA_001672075.1 Anabaena sp. CRKS33 | reverse complement strand
GGTGGTACTGGTAATGACACTCTTAACGGAAGTGCTGGTAATGATATCCTCACCGGAGGAGTTGGAAAAGATAGCCTAACTGGAGGGTTGGGAGTAGACCGTTTTAACTACAGCGTTTTAACTGATTCTCTTCTGAGTAACTTTGATGTCGTTAGCGACTTCAATGCTACTACTGGCAATGATTTATTCCGTGTTGCCACTGCCCGCAGCCTATTCTCTAATGCCGGGTCTGTGGCAACACTTGATACAGCCGGAATTGCAGCTAAGTTAACTAATACTGTGTTTACAGCTAACTCTGCTGCTCAATTTACCTTTGGTAGCCGTACCTTTGTTGCTATTAACAACGCTACCGCAGGATTTAGTGCCACTACCGATGCCATCATTGAGGTGACAGGTTTAACTGGCACTCTGGGACTCAGTAACTTTACTACTACCTTAGTGTAGTTTCTGGTATCATGTAGATGAACCACGTTGTAGAGATGTTTCATGAAACGTCTCTACAACAGCCTTAAATTATTCTGTGATTGATGGGATATGATCAAGATTCAATTATTAATAACGGCACATAATACAATTTAAATTTTTCATCTACTATAATTATAGTTAACCGTTTTTATTAAAAAACTCGCTATTTATAACTTATTTGTACCTCATCAGAGCGGAAAACGCTGTAATATTTGCATATTTTTACCTCAAAATATGTATATGATTTTATCATACCCCATAGAAATCCTCATCCAAAATTTCCTCTATCCCAAAGGGACAAATTATAGGATACTCACTCTCTTCCGGTACTCGAACTCCAAATTTAGCCAGTTTACTCTCTTTAATTGCCAATTTTCGAGCATCAGGATAGGCTTTTTCTACTGCTTCTATTAAAAAACTTTTCAAGGAG
>LJOT01000367.1 GCA_001672075.1 Anabaena sp. CRKS33 | reverse complement strand
GGTGACACCACATCGTGCTATTGGCCTTAATTAACGGCTTTGAGCCGCAATTCTTGTAATATAGAAAGATGATGATTGCCTCCGGTACAGGAACGGTAAGTATGATCATCGTTTTACAGCCATTTTTAGGTAAATCAACCACATTTTAATCAAAGTTTCGCGCCAAGACCCAAAGGAGCGAAGGAGTAGATTAATTCAGAGTGTGGTATAAATACATAAAAAATGCTGTAACTAATTATGCTAAAATTTTCTCGTGAAGTTAAATTCACTGCGAGAAAAAGTATTGAAAATCAGGAGCAGGTCATGAACAGTTGTATTTTGATGGCGGAAATTTATGATAATCCTCAACTGCGTCACACACCAGATGGGTTAGAAGTGACAGAAATGATTGTTCATGTGCCAGGAACAAAACCGGATGATCCAACTCATCCTTTAAAAGTTGTAGGTTGGGGAAACTTGGCAAAAGAGATTCACCAAAGTTATCATCAAGGCGATCGCGTGATTATAGAAGGGCGCTTAGGGATGAATACAATTGATCGCTCGGAAGGATTTAAGGAAAAACGCGCAGAATTGACAGTGCAAAAGATTCACGCCATCGGACAAGGTACTTATACCAGTTCACCAGCAGCAGTAACTCCCGTAGCCCAATCAACCTACAGCCCGACGAATTATGAATCAAACTATCCTCCATCAGCCCCTGCTGAAAAAAATGAACCGCAGGTAACAGCCCCTCAACGGACATACCAACCCGCACCGGTTCAATCTGTTTCCCCTGTAGAAGTTACAGCAGAACCAGATCCTGATGATATACCATTTTAGTGGAAAGGGTTACAGGAAAAGCACATTTAATTCCCGAAAATGTTGGTCGTCCTCTATTAACCTGCACTGTATTTAATTTGTATGATTATAGCGGGCAAAATGCCCGCAGTACAACATCTATCCAGATGAAGATAATCAAATTTAGATGGGTAACAGCTTACCTCAACCCCCACTGACTTCACCCCATTCCCGAATTGCTGGAAATACGGATGAATAATCATCTTCTGGATAAGACATTTTCATAGTCGCGTGTAAGATTTGCCTTACACCCTCAATACTGCTGAGATTCAAACCCAAGGATTTAGCTTCAGAGATAAATAAATCTATTTCTTTGATCAGTTGTTTTGTCGGTAAGTTAGCATTATTATAATTACCATCTAACATCCGGCGCAAATTTTGATCAAAGGTGGGAGCATAAAGTTTACTTTCGCGCAGAATTTGCATAAATAAATCAACATCAATACCTTGCAACTGGATAAAAGCCAGACTGAGAGCAAAGCTAGTTGTCAGTGAAGCAATGAGTTGATTGAGTGCTAGGGTGAGGGTAGAAGCAGTACCCACAGGTCCTATGTATACAGGATTGTCTCCAAAATGTTGGAGGAGTGGGAAATGACGTTGATACTGTTCCTCTTCTCCACCTACCATGACGATTAATTTGCCAGTTTTAGCTTCGGGAATACTACCAAGGACAGGTGCTTCTATATATTCGCCTCCAGCCGCAACTACTGCATCTCTGATTTCTTGGCTTTCTACGGGGGTAATTGTCCCCATTTGAATGATGCTGCGTCCTGATAAAGTATGCCAAGAGGTATCTGTCAGCAAGACATGATAAATAGCTGCGGCGTTAGAAAGCATTAGGACTATACAGTCAGCAGCGCGGATGGCTTCCCGTGGTTTTTTCACAATTTCCGCTCCTGCTGCCCGTAGTGGTTCTAATTTTTCTGGGGTGCGATTATAGGCAATTAGCTCTATATTGGCTGCTAATAACCTTTGAGCCATCGGTAGTCCCATCAATCCAGTTCCCAGAAATGCCACCTTCATGTTTCACGTTCCTTAGTCAGTGGTCAGTTGTCAGTTGTGATCTGAATTTTAGATTTTAGATAAATAAAATCCAAAATCTAAAATCTAAAATCCAAAATCGCCTAGCCTCCAGCGGCAAAAGTCACCATAATGATCACAGAAAGTAAGATGCCGGGGGACAATAGAGTTACTAGCACTAACAGATCATGAGCAGTCATAATTATTTCTCTGGGGTAGATTTGTGATTTGAATGTCATCTCTGTTATGCTAGTGCAAACAAGACTGATACAGAATTGTTAAAGAGATTTTTAATCTTTCTCCTTAATCTCTACTTTGGAATCTCTACTCTGGTACAATTAACCCCTGGAGTGGTTGTGATGCTTCTTGTGCAGTTAGTCCTCGACTTTGGACTAAAACACCAAAATTACCTAATCCCCCTGGGTTAATTAGTTGGTGTAATCCCTCCCGTCGCTGTAGCAACTGTGATATTGGTTGCTTTTGGGAGGAGAGAGCAGCTAATCTTTCACCTATTCCCAATGCCATTAAAAATAAGCCTTGCTGCGTCCAACCAACTTTTTTGAGTCCGCACCTTTCACCCCAGGATGATAAGGCTGTAAAGTCAACATGGGCGGTGATATCTTGTCTGCCAATATTGATATAAGGATGATCATGATGACGATGTTGGTAGTAACATTGGAGAGTTCCCTGATTTCGTCTGGGGTGATAATAACGATGTGCGGGGTAGCCATAATCAATTGTTAACACATAGCCGCGTTGCAAGCAGTCTGCTACTATACCCAACCATTTCAAAGCTGCTAAATTAATTTCACTGCGATAGCCATTTTCATAAGTATTTGGGCTTAAATCAATTCCCACTAATTTAAAATACTCTGCTAATTGTGGTGTTGATGGTTCTGCCATGATTTCAATAAATATAGGTAAAGCAGAATTTTCTTCCTCCGGTTTTTGCTCAACAGTAACGTAAATTTCCCGCAATTCCCCTCCATCTAAAATAAATTGATGGACTGGAAAAGCATCCACTAATTCATTGGAGAAGAAACAGCCAATAATGGAATTGGGGGTGATTTCTTCCAAGTTACACCAATCTACAGAAAAATCTTGTAACCGTTGTTGTTGTTCTTGTTTTAAACTTTGTGATTTTTCAACAATAATATATTTGACCGCTGCAAAAAAGTCTGGGTATTTTTGCTTTGCATAGTTGAGTATATGGCAGGCTAATATGCCTTGTCCTGCTCCCATTTCTACCAAATTAAAAGATATGGGTTGATCTAAAATCTCCCACATTTGATAAAATTGCCTGGTTAGTAATTCTCCAAAATCAGATCCTAAACTGGCAGATGTGAAAAAGTCACTATCTCGAAATCCAATTTTTACAGCATCACTGGCATAATATCCATATTCTGGATGATATAACACCATATCCATGTATTCAGCAAAGGTAATTCTT
>LJOT01000086.1 GCA_001672075.1 Anabaena sp. CRKS33 | reverse complement strand
TGTTCTACTTGGGAAAGTCTTGCTCTACCCGCACTTAACCGCACGTCAGATTGAGGCATAATAATTCTAGCAGTGGCAATCATCCGCACTACATCCCAAATGGGGACATCGGGTTGATTTTCTAAAGGTGTACCGGGAACTTGGGAAAGAATATTAATGGGTACAGATTCGGGGTGAGGTTGTAAACTGGAGAGAGTATGTAACATTCCGACTCTATCGCTAATATTTTCCCCTAAACCGAGAATACCGCCCGAACATACGGTAACATTAGTTTGGCGAACATTGGCAATTGTATTTAAGCGATCGCTATAAGTTCGAGTAGTAATCAATGTGCTATAGTATTCCTCTGAAGTGTCAAGATTATGGTTATAAGCATATAATCCTGCATCCTCTAAACGCTTGGCTTGGTTTTCTGTCAACATTCCCAAGGTACAGCATACTTCTAAACCCATGCTGGTTACATCCTTGACCATATCCAGGACTTCCTCAAATTGGGAATTATCCCGGACTTCTCTCCAAGCAGCACCCATACAAACCCGACTAACACCGCTTTCTTTGGCTGTTTTCGCAATATTCATCACTGTTGATCTTTGTAGCAGTGCTTCGGGTTTGACCTCGGTTTTGTACCGGGAAGATTGAGCGCAGTAACCACAATCTTCTGGGCAAGCACCAGTTTTAATGGATATAAGTTTACAAACTTGTATTTGTTCCGGTTTATGATATTGACGATGCACTGTAGCGGCTTGATAAATTAGTTCTAGAAATGGGGTATTATATATCGTTAAAATCTCTGTTGGTTGCCAATTGTAGCGTATTTCCACTGTAATGATCCTTTTTGTAGTCTTGTGGTTTAATTTTTCATTAGTATAGCTGTTCTTAAAATATTTACATTTGAGTATATGTCATCAGACCCACCAATTTTGAGAAGCGATCGCCTATTATTAAGAATGGCGGTGATGGAAGATATTCCCTATATACTTAAATACTTTACGGAAAATAAAGAACATCTTACGCCATTTTATCCTCAATGGGACGAAAAATTTTTTACCGAAGAATATTGGGAATATCAAGTAGAAACCAGTTTTTGGGAATTTGTCAATAACTCTTCATTAAAACTTTTTATTTATTTACAACATCAGCCAAGAATTGTAATCGGAACTGCTAATTTTAACAACTTTGTTTATAATGCTGCTCAATTTTGTCAGTTAGGATATAGTTTAGCCGAATTAGCCCAAGGTTATGGTTACATGAAAGAAGCGCTCTCTATTGCTATTAACTATGTTTTTGAAGAATTAAATATGCACCGCATTATGGCTAATTATATGCCCCATAATCGCCGCAGTGGTAATGTTCTTAAAAGACTCGGTTTTGTAGTCGAAGGATATGGTAGAGATTATTTAATGATTAATGGTAAATGGGAAGATCATATTTTCACAAGTTTGACAAATCCCCACTGGAGATCAGATTGATAATACATCAAAAAACTGATGATATTAAGATAATTATGGAGAAATAAATTATGTCAATTTATAAGAATCGCGCGGCTATTTTAGCGACAATGCACAATAAAGAAAAAGTAATTTCCCCTTTATTTAAAGAACATTTAGGAATTAATTTGATAGTTACTCAAGGGTTAAATACTGATGTTTTTGGCACTTTTACCAGAGAAATTAAACGTCCAGATACACAAATCATTACTGCTAGGTTAAAAGCTAAAAAAGCCTTGGAAATGTATGATGAAAAAATAGCCATTGCTAGTGAAGGAAGTTTTACACCTCATCCCCTAATTCCCTATATTTATGCGAATCGAGAAATCATGATTTTTTTGGACAAAGAAAATGATTTAGAAATTATTGGTGAAGTATTTTCCACAGAAACTAATTTTAATCATCAAACTATCTCTAGTTTAGAAGAAGCTGAAGAATTTGGAAAAAAAGTAGGTTTTCCCGCCCATGGTTTAGTAGTTTCATTTGATAATATATACACAGGAAAAACAGAATTTATTAAAGGTATTACCAGCCCAGAAAACTTGATCAATTCAGTAGAAATTGCCATAAAAAACACAACTGGTAAATTTAATATAGAAACAGATATGAGAGCAATGTATAATCCTACCAGGATGAAAAATATTGCTCTCGCTACCCAAGACTTAATTAATAAAATTAATAGTTTATGTCCCCGATGTAATACTCCTGGTTTTATTATTAACCAGAAAATACCCGGACTACCTTGTGAACTTTGTCATCAGCCGACTTCATTAATTAAAGCAGTAATTTTTAAATGTCAAAAATGTAGTTTTACCCAACAAAAATTATTTCCTAACAATCAAGAATTTGCTGATCCTAGTTTATGTGAATATTGTAATCCTTAAAGCCTGGATTTCTTGAAGACCGCCTGAGAATAAATTCCCATTCTCATAGCCAAATTCATCTGAAGATGACTAAAAATCCCCAGTTTACTCTAGTAAACTTTACTTATTGGCGCTGAAATGAATTTCCGGGTGGGTTTGTCAGCCAATGGTAGGCCTTTTTTGTCTATTATTAAAGAAATATCAATTAAGCCTAATTATAATGACTCTGGATGAAACTCCCAATCATACCTATTCTACCAATCCTTTGCTGACCCTCAACTATGAACCAGCCCTAGAATCTCTTGGTGATGAATATTACGATCAAGTTGTAGCCGAGGAATTTCCTCAACATACTCTCCGTTGGCGTAATGACGCACTATTACCCCGGTTAGGACTTGATCCCAAATCCGTAAAAGACGAGGACTTTATTAACGCATTTGGTAAATTTGAGTACAGACAACCTCTATTAGCCCTCCGTTATCACGGTTATCAATTTGGACAATACAACCCCCAATTAGGTGACGGTAGAGGCTTTCTTTATGGACAAGTACGGGGTATTGACGGAGAATTATACGATTTTGGCACAAAAGGCTCTGGGAGAACCCCTTACTCGCGCGGTGGTGACGGTATGTTAACACTTAAAGGGGGAGTACGGGAAGTTCTTGCCGCCGAAGCACTTCATACTTTAGGAGTGCGTACTTCTCGCTGTCTTAGTATGATTGAAACAGGATTGGGCTTATGGCGTGGTGATGAACCTTCGCCAACTCGTTCTTCCGTGATGATTCGTATGAGTAAATCCCATATTCGTTTCGGTACTTTTGAACGATTAAACTATTTCCAACGACCTGATTTAACTCAAAAGCTGTTAGATCATGTCATTGAGCAATATTACCCCCATTTACAAGCTGAAAATGATAGATATGCCTTATTTTACGCCGAATTAGTGCAACGAGTTGCAGAATTAGTAGCCCAATGGATGGCAGCGGGTTTTTGTCATGCAGTGCTGAATACTGATAATATGTCGATTACCGGGGAAAGTTTTGATTATGGACCCTATGCGTTTATTCCTACCTACGATTTGCAATTTACAGCGGCATATTTCGATTATTATAGACGTTATTGTTACAGTCAACAACCGGGGATTTGTAAACTGAATTTAGAACTGTTGCAAGAACCGTTAAAAGCGATAATTCTCCAAAATGATTTAGATACTGGTTTATCTAAATTTGCTGAATATTATCAAGCTGAATATCGAGCTTTGATGTTAAAGAAATTGGGTTTTGCCAATTTACAATTAGAGGAAGCTGATGAATTTTTGAGGTTAACTATCACCTTTTTACATGATAGTCAAGTTGGTTATCATCAATTCTTTGCTGATATAGCTACTACCTTTTCTAGTAAATGGAGAGATGATCCAGCATTAGTAATGAATGGTTCAGAAATTATCCCCCCATTGGGAAAATCAGTAATCTTTGATAATTGGTGTTTTCTCTATCATAAAATCCTCAATCATTTTGATCTTGAACAAATGGATAAAATTGGGAAAACCCTCACCGAAACTAATCCAAAAACAGCATTATTAAGACCTGTAATTGAGTCAGTTTGGGAACAAATCACTGAAAATGATAATTGGCGACCTTTTTATGATTTAGTAGAAATACTGCAAACAGGAAAGTAATACAAGAACCCCACCCCCAACCCCCAAGCCGCAAGGGAGGAAGGGGCTAAAATTTATCCATTCAAGTACATACCAGTAGATCGATCATAAAAGAGATGTAAATATTTCCTTTTTCACTACCTCTGTGATCTCTGTACCTGGAGTGGTTCGTTTCAAAAAGTCGGGGATCTAAACTTACCAAAACTATGATCAGCATTAATTTCAATAACTAAATCAACCGAGGATGATTGCACCAAAGGATTAATAAATAATTCCGGGTGTAAAGAACGCCAAAAATAATTCACAAATTCCTCTATTTCTAATTCATTCATTCCTGATTTACCAGTAGCAATCATTTGTTTTTCCGCTTGTTTTCGCCATACTAAAGAATAACGATAATCTGTAGGATAAAGGACTATTAAACTATTCAATCTTTCCCAAAGTGGTAAATAGGTTTTAAGCTGATCATTCATATCAGCAGCAAATTGTTTATCTGCATCTGTAATAATAGGTGGTGGTGCTGTTAAAAACGCTCTAGGGTGAATTGGTTTTACACCCACAAACCAACCTTCAAAGATAACAATATCTACAGGATTTGTGATATATTCAGGGGTAGTGTGATCGCCAGTGCCCCCATAAGCAGATTTATCAAATCTAGGAATCATGACAGGACCCTTGCCTTGAGCAACTTGATCGAGTACACTTAAAGCTAGGTGAATATCGTGGGTTCCAGGCGGTCCGCGCCAAAGCAAACGAGAATCCTGTTGCATTAAGACCAAACGATCATTATAAGTTTTGTACAAGTCATCCAAAGACAAACTTAAAGTCTGGTATCCTAACTGCTGGAGAATCAAAAGCAGTATTTTAGACATAGTAGTTTTACCTGTTCCTTGTGAACCTAAAATACCTTGGATAAAAGGTTTACCTAACTGTTGACGCTGGTCTGCAATTTTGATACCCAAAGGTAGCCACAAATCCCATAGTACCTCTAACATTTTCTGGGGTTCAGTTTTTAAGGTAGTTTGACAAAACTGACTAAAATCAGGGAAAACTAACTTCAATAAGTCCCCTCTCCTTTGCATAACTTGGGCTACATTATCAGCAGTGATATTAAATACCTTAGCTTGCAAAGGATCTGCCAATGCGGCGGCTTGTGCTAATAGTTGCCAAGATGTATCCGTTGTCAAAATTTTACTTAACCATTCACTACTCATAAAATTAAGAACCCAGTTTCAAAGCTTCTAGAAATAGGCTGTAGATAAAACCAACTTTCAGATAGTTGAGTGTTTCTACCCAAAGTGCTGCCCGCGCCAACCAGGGGTAACTGTAAAATATTTTACTGAATATTTCAGTAATTATAACTAAAAATGCGGCTACCACAATGTCTAATTCTGCCTTTTGTCCAGCGGTGGTTGATACTGCTGATCCCAAAAAAAAGCCAAACAAGAAACTAATTAGTATCAATGATAACCGCCTCCAAGGATTAAAAAACCATTGACTTAGGCTTCTAATCATGGTGTCTAACAGGTTGTTGAGACGAGTATTTTGCATGGTAGCAAAGAACAGAAAATAGGGTGATAAAAACTAGTTTTGATTCTGTGAAATTGAATAATCTACTTTGGATAATCTAAGTAAACCCGTTTAATTACCATTGGGGATCATTGATAACCATATTGTTTTAGCCTAGCCTTTAATTTTATTTCTAACTGTATCTGACTATGAAAAATTCCATGTATCAGTATCGTAACTTGATGATTGTTTTTTTGGCGTTAGGACTAATTGGGATAATAGCAGCATGGTTAAATGTCAGCATATCTTTTGAGTCTACAAATCCAGAAACAATATCAAAAGTCACTGAAAATACACCATTTCGAGTGACAAACACGGAAAATGGAGAGGAAACTAATTCAAATAGTACACCAATTCAACCAGTAGAATCAAATTTGTCTGATCAGGTTAATTCGGACACTAAAACTAAAGTACCAGGATTACTGCGCGTTAGCAACAAAACAACTCAGCCCGTACGTCTGGTATTATTAGCCAGACAATTATCTCAAAAAAGTGCCAATATTAATAAAATCAAATCTACTCCCCCCGCTCATTGGGATTTTGCACCAGAAGAAGGAAGTGAGGGAGGATTAGTTTTATCCTTGCCTCAAGCTAATTTAAGACTAGAGAAAGGTGATATTTTAGCAGCTTTTGCCCAAGATGGTTCTCGGCGCTATTGGGGACCCTATGTCGTCGGGGAAACTTCCTCCCCCCAATGGCAACCTCAAAGACAAGAATGGCAATTAGTGTTACAAAATAGGTAATTGATCACGGCGGGAGTTTATCTGTGTTTTGTTTGAGTGTAAACTATTGTGTACTAACCAGGACACGATTACCGCGTCTTTAAGTACAACTTCATGGACATAAAAGTGAGTATTTCCGGTAAAATGGTTGAAAAGTGGTTTCATGATTTACAACAGCGTCCAGTTCTAGCTGTAGCGGTTTCGTCCCTGTGGTTATTAGTAATTGGTTGGATAGCTTTTGGCTGGAATTTGGGTAATGTGGGCTTAATTGATGAAACTGAGCCACTTTTTGCCGAAGCTTCCCGACAAATGTTACTTACTGGTGATTGGATTACTCCGTTTTTTAACGGTGAAACTCGCTTTGACAAACCTGCTTTAATTTATTGGTGTCAAGCCATCGCCTATTCTATTATGGGCGTGAATGAATGGTCTGTTCGTATGCCTTCTGTTTTAGCAGCTATGAGCGCAATTGCTTTGTCCTTTTATACTGTACAGTGGTATTTCACTGAAAAAGACGAATTAGAACAAGTTACCAACTTACCCAGACGTTACTTGACAGCAGCCGTAGCAGCAGCTTTAATGGCGCTTAACCCCGAAATGATAGTTTGGGGCAGAACTGGTGTTTCTGATATGTTGCTCACAGGCTGTATAGGTTCAACTTTGTTATGTTTTTTTCTGGGATATGCTCAGAATAACAGACCAGTTGTCATTGCTAATTGGCAATTTCCTAATCAATGGTACTTAGCTAGTTATGTTTTAATTGCTGGAGCAATATTAACCAAAGGTCCGGTAGGAATTGTTTTACCAGGACTAATTATGATTGCTTTTGCCTTGTATGTGGGCAAATTTTGGCAAATTTGGCGGGAAATGCGGCCGATTTTGGGCATGGTTATAGTTTTAGCCCTATCACTTCCTTGGTATATTTTAGTAACTTGGCGTAATGGCTGGAATTTTATTAACGCTTTCTTTGTGTATCATAACATAGAGCGTTTTACGGAAGTTGTAAATGGGCACTCAGCGCCTTGGTATTTCTACTTCTTAGTTGTATTACTAGGTTTTGCGCCTTATGCAGTATATATCCCTGCGTCCCTAGTGAGGCTAAAATTGTGGCAGCGATCATATTGGTTACAACAAGAACGGTCTCAACACTTAGGTTTATTTGTCAGTTTATGGTTTTTGGGAGTATTTGGCTTTTTCACTGTTTCCGTCACCAAATTACCCAGTTATGTGTTACCTTTAATGCCAGCAGCAGCTATTCTTGTGGCATTATCCTGGAGTGATCTTTTCCCCACTTCACAAAACTCCACCCCAACCCATCTCGCATCTTTACGTATCAGTGCTTGGATAAATGTAGCCTTTCTTACGTTTATTTCCATTGCCCTATTTAATCTTACCCAAATTGTTGGACCTGATCCTGCGGCTCCCGAATTGTATGCAGAAATGGAGAAATCAGGTATACTCAAATATGGAGGCATAATTTGGTTAATAATTACTCTGATATCTTCTATATTGATATTAACTCACCGTTATCGGCAGATTATCATAATTAATTTAGTGGGATTTACAGCCTTTATTGCTATTTCTTTAATGCCTGCAATTTTAATTATGGACCAACAGCGTCAGTTACCTCTTAGGGAATTATCAGCTTTAATTGTTGAATTAAAACAACCCAATGAAGAATTGATTATGGTTGGTTTCAAAAAACCTACGGTGACGTTCTACACAAAGCAAATTGTTAATTACATCAAATTTTCCCAAGCAGCTTTAAAATATATTCAAAACCCAGAATTCTCAAAAACTAAATCATCATTATTAATGCTCATTGAACAAGAAAAATTTCCAGAAATGGAATTACAACCAGATACTTACAAAAATCTAGCCACAAAAGGAGCTTATCAATTAATTCGTATTTCTTTGGCAAAAGTCAACAAGATAAGTTAAATCCATCTTGAAATTATCAGTACCTTTGTATTAATTTTAACATTGAAAAAAATTTCTTTTTTTTGGGTTAAGCCTATTGACTTTCGCCTGCAGGGGTGGTATTTTTATAATGGGAATGGGTGGGTATTTAAATAAGTTTTCACATCCCATTATTTACGCACTATCATCATACCACGCCCGCTGGCGATGTAAACCGTAATCATTAGAATTTTTTTGAAAAATTTATACAAAAATTCTGTAAGTATGATATCACCCAGGCTATGAGCAAACCCTAGATAAAGCTTGATTTATCTGAGTTAATAGCTCTTCCATAGAGATAGAACGGGGTAATATTTGGGTAGCAATTTCACTTACCGCAGTTTCTACAGAAGATGTATATCTGTGCTTACGGGATTGAGAGATATTTTCATAATTAGGCTGGTTTAATTTTTGGTCAAGTACCAAAATTGGGGGTAATTTAAAGGATAAATCCCCCAAGGATTGTATAGCTTTGTGTACTTCTTGATGCATCGGCGTTTCCTGTAAACAAATTAATAGTAAGTCAACACTTTTATGACTAACTTGTTGTAAAACTTCCGACCAACAACTAGCCATAGAAGCTCTAAAACCAGCAGTTTGTAAGTATTGAATTAGAGCTTGAAACCATTCATAGCCTCTATTACCCGGCTGATTTTTGAGATTGAGAGTAGAATTTTTAATTAACTGATAATTCTTGACTGGTTTGCGATTTATTTTGGGTAAATCATGCAACATAGTAACATCTACAACGAGAATATTGAGTGGACAACTGATGCCGGCAGCAATTTGTAATACAGATGATAAAGCATTTCCCTGGTAATTGTGGGCCTCATTTTGCTGATGCAAGGGACTTAAACAAGGAAATACAGACAATCCGGGTATTTGGGAAGCGGCTAAAGTAGTAGCAACATCACAAGTGACCAATGGTAAAGTTGCTAATCGCTGGTGTTTAGTTAATTGTTGTAGATAAGTGCGAGCCGTAGAAATTTCCATATCTAGTAATATCAAATCAAACTGCCAGACTCGTGCCAACAAATCTGCTTGATCTAAATCATCTACTTCAATAACTCGATGTTCTCGGAGGGAAGGATAGAGATTAACCGCTTCTAATTCTGGATTTACTAACCGGAGAATTCGTAGAGGGACAATCTGAGGATGGTGATTATTTTCCGTCCCTGAGTGTTGAACCTTTGGAGATGTGGATAATTGTGCTAATAATGTAGTCAATAGGTGGTGTTTGATGGGTAGACTTAAAAAACTATCAGCCTCTTTAGTAAGTGCTTGGTCTTTTTCTGCGGCTGTAGCCGTGACAACAACATGAATGTGACGAGTTAAAGCATCAGACTTCAATAGAGTTAAAACATCCCAACCTGAGAGTAAAGGTAATAAAGGGTTTAAAAATATAGCCTTTGGTTGTAAACGTCGAGCTTTTTCTAATGCTTCTGTTCCCGATCTAGCAATGACAACACGATAACCTAAAGCTTTGAGTTGTTCAGTTAATTCTTCAATATATTGGGCTACTGCTTCCACTACCAACACCAATCTTGGGGAAGAATTAGGTGGGTATTGTGGAGAATTGTGGAGATTTTGACGGCAAGAATTGGCAGTATTGCCTATTTCGGGCTTTTCTGGTTTTATATCTTCAGAGTCGCTAAAACTGAGATTTGGTGGACTCGGAGGTAAAAGCAGAGTAAATTGACTACCTTTACCCTCACGAGATAGGAAACTGACATCTCCACCATGTAAGCGAGCCAAAGCTCTGGTGAGAACCAATCCCAAACCCGTGCCTTCAAACTGACGGGTGAGGGGATTTTCTAATTGCTGGAATTTTTGAAAGATCAAATGTTGTTGTTGTTCAGGAATGCCAATACCTGTATCCCAGACAGTAAAAGCAATCCAGCCTTCCCAACGGCTTACCCGTAACCCAATTTCCCCAGATACTTCTGTGAATTTAAAGGCATTGGAAAGTAGATGTGCCAGCATTTGACGCAAGCGTAATTCATCGGCCACCATCTGTTCTAAACCCGGTTCAATGGCCAGACTAAATTGACGGTGAGACGAATTTTGATTTTCTGCTGGGGATAATTGTTGAGTTTTGTGATTTTGCTGATGGATGTTTTTGACATCTGACAAAGCTCGTTCACATACCACCTGAATTTGTACCGGGGTGAAAGTGAGTTGCATTTGTCCAGTTTCCATGCGAGTCAAATCTAAAATATCATTAACTACACTCATCAAATGTCTGCCACTTTGGTGAATTAGCCCAGCATAACGAGCTTGGCGCTCATTTAATTGTCCTAACTGTTGGTCTACAAGTAGTCGAGATAGTCCTAAAACTGCCGTTAGTGGTGTTTTTAATTCGTGACTGATACAAGCTAAAAATTCATCTTTTAAGCGATTGAGTTGAATCAAATCGGCGTTTTTTGTGGCCAATTCCTTGCAAAGTTGTTGTTGTTCGGTGACATCGGTTGCTAATATTAGCCATAGGTCGTCCGTACTTGCTGGAACTTGTGACTCAGAAACCCAAATTTGTAACTCCCTACTATGCAAAGGGATTTTGACAAATTGCCAAACCCGTTCTTGACCATTTTTGATTTCGACCACACAAGTACAAATGCCCTGCGTATCTAAAACACAGCGGTCAGAACCAGTATTTATATTCATGGGTGACTCTTCCAGACGTGGTAAAGCTGATAATGAGTCAGGTGAAAAAACTGTTGGGGAGATAGTTGTTTTGGGACTCATTAAAGGATCTGGTTGCAGATTTTCGGACCCATTAGCATAAATATAAGCAGATTTTTGAGCATAATTTGGGGACAGTATAGTTTCTACCTGTTTTCTAACTCCTTCGATGTCTTTTAATGCTCCCAATTGTTGCCACCAAGCGGGATTTTGGGTGATGACTTGGCCATGACTAGTTTGTAACATAATTGGCCAAGGCAGTTGCCCCAACAAGTGGATTATGGATGTGTGTATTTTCGGTGGTTCTTTTTCCTGATTAATGATTGAGTTAATAGGATTTTTGTTTTGAGCTAAGAGTTGCAATAAGCGTAAAATATCCACTATTCCCAGGAGTTTACCATCCGAGTCAACCAATGCCCAATCTAAATTTCTTTGTTGTTTAGTTTCTTGGTATTGTAAGAATAGACGGAAATGTTCTAGACTCTGTGCTGCTGATATGGTCTGTATTGGTTCTAGGAGCGATTTATCCATCTGTGAGAGTGGTCGCTGTAAATTTAAAAGGTAGTCATCAGTAGTTGCTGCTAATAATTGTGGCAGTAACCGAACAGAGTATAACAAACCAATTGGGACTTGTTGTGAATTGACTACCATCAAGCGATCGCACTGTTGGTTGCTAAAAATATCCAGCACGGTTGCTAGAGTATTTGTTTCTAAGCAGATTGGTACATTTGCTAGAAATTGATAAAGCGGGTACTGTAGCATTGATATAATTCCTCATTGGTCATTCTGCTGATGATCAACTCCGGCCTCACCATTAGCCTTCGTTGAGATGGTCTTCAAGCCTGAAGCAATATCCGGCCAGAATATTGAGAATGGCTACGCTATTGTGGGATTCCGGTTAGATATTTAGGAATTACGCACAATATCTAGAGAAAGCTTCTTTCCTTCCTGTTCTATCCCTTGAGGGTGCCTTGCGAACGCTGCTTTCTGGTTCATGCTTTCGTAGTTCGTTGTTTCGTAACTCGTGGGTAAGTCATCATATTGACAAACTGCGCTGAAAAATTTTCCTCAAATCCAGATAAATCCAGACAAACCAAATATTCAATAGTTTTGGTATTTTCATCGCTGTTACATACAGTCAGTAGTTTGATACCATCTATATGTAGATAAGCCGTAAGCTACAGGCTATCAAGAGCCAGTCTGGGGGTTTGGCTATGACTTTGGGACAGTCCGTGGACTGAAAATAAATGAACTCAAAGCCAATCTTCGATTATTTTCCCCCTCACGGTGCGAGATGTGAATTTTCATAGTCAACAAGTAACCATCTTGACAAGATTATTACTTATATTGAAAGTCATTACTTTTGAAAGTGACAACTACAACAATAATTATGACTCCAAAGATTCGCTTTAGAACCTTGAGGAATTATAATGATTTAAAATGCGACAATTCTTTAAGTTTGTTTAAGTATCTTATCAAGGAGTAAAGTAATGTAACCCGAGTCCAAGTTTGATTTGTTAATGCACTTATCAATGATTCCTAAGTACGTCCATTAATATAAGTTATCCTGTTTAAGCTAAATAAATATGCTTATTCACTCACTTATATGTGGCACTCCTACATAATACCCATGATTTATCAACCGTAAATGTTAGTACCTATATTGCTTTTACAAATAATAAATATAAAACAAATTTCCGGTAGACCATTTGCACAAAGGAGGCACAAAGGTTTACTTATTCACGGATGGAATTTTATGAATAAATTCCTGAGCCAATACTACCGATTAATCAGCGAATGGTATTGGCAGCCAATGACTGCTACACCTGATCAGATATACTATTTATCTAATCAGACAGTAGATAAAAAAAATAATTATTTCCTAGCCTTTGCCCAGCAGAGAAAGGCACAAAATTTTCAGGATATGACTACTACCCAAAAACAGGAAATTCTAGAAGAACTGAAATCAGATTATCGGCAAATTATTGTAAATTATTTTCTAACTGACAAAGCCATAAAAGAAAAAATTGATAAATTTATCAACGCCCTATTTTATGCTAATATTCCTGTGCCACAAATTATAGAAATGCACATGGAAATCATTGACGAATTTGCCAAACAATTAAGACTAGAAGGTCGAAGCGATGAAACATTACTAGATTACCGTTTAACCTTAATAGATATTTTGGCACATCTTTGTGAGATCTATCGTTCTACTGTTGCTAAAATCAACTGAATGCGGCCAAGGAGAATTTGCATCTTCATGGATCGTGAGTAAATATTAAAAGTACAGATAAAACCAAAACCTTTGCTTTTTTTATTTGTCACATTTATTGCTTATTTTTAGGAGTTTATATTGTATGAATCAAGCCAAAAAAACCTATGTTCTCAAGCTTTACGTAGCGGGGAACACCCCCAATTCAGTGCGAGCCTTAAAAACCCTCAAAGATATCTTAGAGCAAGAATTTAAAGGTGTTTATGCCTTAAAAGTAATTGATGTCCTGAAAAACCCCCAATTAGCCGAAGAAGATAAAATTCTTGCCACCCCGACATTATCAAAAATTTTGCCACCGCCGGTGCGGAAAATTATTGGTGATCTCACAGATAGAGAAAGAGTATTGATTGGATTGGATCTGCTTTATGAAGAACTGAGTGAAGAATATGAACAAGAGTAGGATAACATACAGTAGATTGGGGGTAAAAGAAGTACAAAATTTTCATAAAAAATCAATTTAATTATTAAGGGGATTTTACCAAAAGACTCCTAACTCAGTAAATTCTGCTTTATTTATGAAAAATGATCAAAAACTTTCTTGATTTTAAAAAACCAGGTTGAATATCCATATTAGATAACATGACAAGAAAAGAGCAGTTTGACCAAAAAAAAATACCCGTTGGTGGTGTAGAAAAAATTCGGACAATGATCGAGGGATTTGACGATATTAGTCATGGGGGTTTACCCGTTGGTAGAACCACCTTAGTTAGTGGCACTTCCGGCACAGGAAAAACTTTGTTATCACTGCAATTCCTTTATAATGGCATCACTTACTTTGACGAACCAGGAGTATTTGTCACCTTTGAAGAATCACCCAGTGACATTATTAAAAATTCCCATATTTTTAATTGGAATTTGCAAAATTTAATTGATCAAGGTAAATTATTTATTCTCGACGCTTCTCCAGATCCTGAAGGTCAAGATATAGTTGGTAATTTTGATTTATCCGCCCTCATTGAAAGGTTACAATATGCAATTCGTAAATATAAAGCCAAAAGAGTTTCCATTGATTCAATGACAGCCATATTTCAACAATATGAAGCCGTAGGAGTAGTGCGACGGGAAATTTTCCGTTTAGTAGCGCGTCTGAAACAATTAAACGTCACCACAATCATTACCACTGAAAGAGGTGAAGAATATGGACCAGTAGCATCTTTTGGTGTTGAAGAATTTGTTTCCGATAATGTAGTTATTGTTCGCAACGTTTTAGAAGGAGAACGCCGTCGTCGAACTATTGAAATTCTCAAATTACGGGGAACAACCCACATGAAAGGTGAATATCCCTTTACAATTACCAACGAAGGAGTTAATATATTCCCCTTGGGAGCAATGCGATTAACACAAAGATCCTCTAATGTGCGAGTATCTTCTGGGGTGAAAATTCTTGATCAGATGTGTGGTGGTGGTTTCTTTAAAGATTCGATTATTTTAGCAACAGGAGCTACAGGAACTGGTAAAACCTTATTAGTGAGCAAGTTTATCCAAGATGGCTGTATTAATGGTGAAAGAGCGATATTATTTGCCTATGAAGAATCTCGCGCTCAACTTTCACGTAATGCTTATTCATGGGGGATTGATTTTGAGGAATTAGAACATCAAGGATTGTTAAAAATAATTTGTACCTATCCCGAATCAACTGGTTTAGAAGATCATTTACAAATTATTAAATCAGAAATATCTCATTTTAAACCTGCTCGTATTGCCATTGATTCACTTTCAGCCATGGCTAGAGGAGTTAGTAATAACGCTTTTCGTCAATTTGTCATTGGTGTTACAGGTTATGCTAAACAAGAAGAAATAACTGGTTTTTTTACCAATACTACAGACCAGTTTCTCGGTTCTCATTCTATTACCGACTCCCATATTTCCACAATTACAGACACAATTTTGATGTTGCAGTATGTAGAGATTCGGGGAGAAATGTCGCGGGCAATTAACGTCTTTAAAATGCGAGGCTCTTGGCATGATAAGGGCATTCGTGAATATAATATCACAGCCGACGGACCAGATATTAAAGATTCACTGCGTAACTATGAGCGAATTATTAGCGGTGCGCCTACTCGCGTTATTATAGATGAAAAAGCAGAACTTTCTCGCATTGTCAAAGGTTTTGAAGACAAACAGAGTTCTGATGCTTAAAATAGGAAGAGTGCGATATTCCTTCACAAATCTATGGATCATGCTATATTTTGTGGTGAAGACAAGTATTCTGCCGCTAAATTGATATTTTTTTCTGTGAGGGGACGCGGTGAAAAGACAGCAATTATTCCATAGTTTCTTACCCGGGTTTACAGCAGCAGTATTAACAACTCAACCCGCTTGGGCTAATGTTGTGAACATGAGTGAGGTACAGCCAGGGTATTATCCTAATGTTTTGATTTCTACCAATAGTGGAAATTCATTCACAAACAATAGCTTATTCCCTACCAGTAATCTTGATATTGAGGGAGTAAAAATACTTAAAAAAGATGATGGTAGATTTGTCAATTTTTCTGATCTATCAAATCATAATTTCTTGGCTGTTAATAGTCTCAAATCAGGTAATTTTGAGCAGCAATTGACCAGCGGTAATACTAAGGTATCAGAATTACTAGAATCTAGTAAATGCCCACAGCAGAAGAGTCAAGCAGCTTTGCTACTTGCTTCTAACACCTGTTCACCTAAAAAAACTTCTGATTGGATAGCTCAAACAACTGTTCCTAATACACCAGAAACTAGTACACCTCTTCCTGGGGAGAATGTAAAACCTGCACCTAGTCAGTCCGTAGATTTTACTAATATTCCTAATGACTTAAATCCTAA
>LJOT01000366.1 GCA_001672075.1 Anabaena sp. CRKS33 | reverse complement strand
GTATTACTTGATGTACCTCCACCACAGGAGGTAATCATTAAACCAGTGAGTAGAAATGTAAAAAGCCTGTGGGTTGAAAAGATTCTTAACATAAAGTAGTTCCAGTTAGATTTACTTATTTCATTGTAAATCTAGAAATCTCAACTCCTGTGTAAGTAATGACTATCTTTTGCTTATTTTATGATTAACTTATGGGAAAATAAATAACGTTGTCGGTATTTGTGCGTGCGTTTTAGACAATTTGGAAAGAAGAGATTAAGATACCCGTTTTGCAATAGTTTCATTCAAAAATGACCTGCAAACTACAGTAGTTACTGATATTCACAAAATACAGATATTAATGATAAAATTCTTGTGGTGCGCGTATCTTACCTACCAATGCTCTACCGCACTCAAGCTGAACGTGCTGTATATATTTTTTAGGTGATGAGAAGCCCTAACAATGATAAAAAAAAGAAAAGAATTGTCGTTACAGCTTCTTATGAAGGACTAAAGAAGGCCGAAACGGCTTTAATTAGGCTAGGATTTGAGTCAAAATCTAATTTTGCTAAATATCATTCATCTAGAACTACTGTCACCAAGTTTTTTCAGGGTAAACCAATTTCAATTGAATCCTTTAAAAGAATATGTAAAGGGTTAGAATTGGACTGGGAAGATTGTTTACGAACAGAAGCAATAATTATTACTGACCAAGAGGAAGTGACAAGAGAAATACTTTATCTTCAAATAACTTTAACAGACGGTCAAACTAAAATAGTGAAAGCGGTGATTTTTTTTAAGGTGATCTAGAATAGACATCTGGAGATAGAGTAGAGATTGTATAAACCCCATATTTAGCATATTTAATTTTAATTTTTACCAGATGTCTAATTGATTGAAAAGTCCAAATTTATTACCGACGAATACAAGTTTTAATTAATTCCTCCACTCCTGACACAGGGAAAATGCTGACATTTAATTGTTGAGATACTTCTTCAACCGTCATATCATCTAGAAATACCAGTTCCCCGTGTTTAAGCATAACACTAGGTAATAAAATTCCCTCTCCTAAATCTTGTCCTTTGAGGTTTAACAGTAAATCATGTCCTGTTAATAACCCAGTTACACTGATACTTTGACCCCAATAATCACTACACAAAGCTTGCATATTTACCTCTAAACCGTCCACGGTGTTTAATTGCTGTACCAGTGGTTTAAATGCTGTTTCCACTGCATTACCGACCACCCAAGTTAATCTACGCTGATGTATAATTTTTCGTGGTAATAATATTTTTGCAGTTTGGGTAAATTGTTTAATAAATAAGCGAATTGAACCCACACCATTATCAATTTGGGGGTATTCTTCATATTCAGCTTCCGTAGGTAATTCTTCCCCTGCAATTAAAAACCATTCATCAGCTAACCATACCACACTAGAAGCATATTTTTGGCGAAATTCCGCAGCTAGTAATTTAACTTGACAAATTACTTCCCGCGCTTTTTCCCGCGTTACAGGGATTAATTCATCTTCTTGGGGACGAAACCGCGTTAAACCCACGGGAACAACTGCTACCGAAGCTACTGTTGGTAATTCTCCAGCATAAAAAGATGTGAGGTCTTTTAATGTCCTTTCGAGATGTTCACTGTCATTTATACCCGGACAAACAACGACTTGGGCATGAATTTGTAATCTGCGTTCTTGAAACCAGCGAATTTGCGATAAAATTTCACCAGCACGATGATTTTTTAAAAGTCTAATTCTTACCTCTGGTTCTGTGGAATGTACAGAAACATATAGAGGTGATAATCGCATTTGTTCAATTCTTTGCCATTCTTTAGCGGTTAAATTCGTTAAAGTCAGATAAGAACCATAGAGAAAGCTTAATCTATAATCATCATCTTTTAAATACAAACTGGTGCGTTTACCCGGTGGTTGTTGATCAATAAAGCAAAAAGGACAACGGTTATTACACTGAATTAAACCATCAAATAAAGCTGTGGCAAATTCTACACCTAAATCATCATCATAATCTTTTTCAATTTCTACATGATGGGTTTTCCCTGTCCTATCTAATACTTCCAGTTCCAGAATTTCCTCAGCACATAAAAACTGATAATCAATTAAATCACGGGGTTTTGTGCCATTAATACTAACAATCATATCACCAACCTCAAAGCCAATTTCTTCAGCAATTGAGTCAGGAAGCACCTTAGTAATTTTAGCAGGTTGAATGGTAGTCATGAGTCAGTGGTCAGTTGTCGGTTGTCCGTTGTCAGTGGTTAGTTGTCAGTTGTCAATTGACTAAATGTATATTATTCTCATAGTAAGGGAGTAGAAATTAATTTAAGACAAGTAAAACCTAAAATTTAATACCCAATTCCCAACTACCGTAAATATTCTAACAGAGTTATCCTTGCCAGCCTGCGGCAATAGCTAATAAAATGGAAATACCAAAAGCCAATCTATACCAAACAAAAACCAAGGTATTTTTAGTTTGTAAGTATTTGATTAAAAAGGCAATTGATAAATAAGAGAAAATAAAGGTAGAAACAATACCAACAATTAACAGAATTACAATATTATCTGGTAATTCATGAGCTTGGAACATTTTGAAGATTTTCAAACTTTTGTACAAAGTCGCAATTGTCAAAGTTGGAAATCCTAATAAAAATGAAAATTTCGCTGCTGCTTCTCTTTTTAACCCTAAAAATAAGCCCGTTGTTAAGGTTGAACCAGAACGGGAAACTCCTGGAACTAAAGCTAAAGTTTGTCCTAATCCTACCAAAATACCATCTCGAATCTCCAAAGCATCAAAACCTCGTTTCCGAGTCCCAATTTTTTCAGCTAAACCCAGTAAAATTGCCATAATAATTGACATTATCGCAATAATTAAGGAACTTTCGGGAATTACATCTTTTAACACAAAACCAATTGTCAAAGCTGGAATTGTCCCCGCAGCAATTCCCACAACAATTTTCCACTCTTCCCTTTCCCAGTCTTTATTTTTAAAAGCTTTAATTGCACCTTTCACTAAACTAGAAATCACAGACCAAAAATACCATAAAATTGCAATTACACTACCAAATTGAATAGCGTCAACAAAATCTTTATCACCAAGTTCTTTCCAATTAAATACTTTTGTAAAAATTAGTAAATGTGCTGTACTACTAATTGGTAAAAACTCTGTAATTCCTTGAACAATGCCTAGAATAAATGCCTGTATCATTCCTGAAACTAAATCAACTTGACTACTGACTGCTTCAGTAGGTGCTGTTATTTGTGATATTTGTAGCAAAATTATATTTATACTACTTATTTCTAATATTGTTGT
>LJOT01000643.1 GCA_001672075.1 Anabaena sp. CRKS33 | reverse complement strand
TATTCCCGAAATAGAAATTATATTTCTCCAAAATAAACCATTAATTGAAAAAATAGCACAACGTCAATTTAATGATTTAGAATGGAAATTTGCTCAAAGTAAACCTAAAGAATTTTTAGAGATAGTTTTAGGCACAGAAAAATCAATCAACGAGAAAATATTTAGCAATATCAATGATGAAGAAATTAAGATATTACAACAACATCCATTAATACAAGAAATAATGATTTTCCTATCATCCCTTACTGTATCTTCTGTTGCAATTAACTAACCATATATTTGTAGGTTGGGTTGACGCAAGGAAACCCAACAACACCAACTATGATCAACATCCATTAATACAAGAAATAATGATTTTCCTATCATCCCTTACCGTATCTTCTGTTGCAATTAACTAACCATATATTTGTAGGTTGGGTTGACGCAAGGAAACCCAACAACACCAACTGTGATCAACATCCATTAATAGAAGAAATAATGATTTTCCTATCATCCCTTACCGTATCTTCTGTTGCAATTAACTAACCATATATTTGTAGGTTGGGTTGACGCAAGGAAACCCAACAATAACCAATAACAACGTAACCTAGAATTAATGATAATAAATAATTAAAAGTAATGATTGTTTCCTTTAGTTGTAAAGAAACCGAAAAAATATGGCAGGGGGCAAGTTCAAGAAAATTACCAGTAGATATCCAAGAACGAGCATTACGCAAATTGCGACAACTGGAAGCATCAGCTAATTTAGATGACTTGCGTATCCACCCTGGAAATCGCTTAGAAGCCCTTTCTGGAGATAGAATCGGAGAATACAGTATCCGTATTACAAAGCAATGGCGGATCTGTTTTATTTGGGAAAATGGAAATGCTTATAATGTAGAAATAGTGGATTACCATTAGGAG